>JALOPA010000047.1 GCA_025454125.1 Thermodesulfobacteriota bacterium | reverse complement strand
AGGTTCCTGACATCAAACACAGGCAGCGACGCGTTCATCGTCGCCTCTCGCGTTGCTGAATCTGTGTGAGCACCAGATTGATCAGATAGGCCAGCAGCAACAGGATAATGGAGAGGGCAATGGCCACGTCGAAATTTCCCCGGCCCGTTTCCATGACCGTGGCTGTCGTCAGCACTCTGGAGTATCCCTTGATGTTTCCGCCCACCATGATGGAGGCCCCGACCTCAGAGATCACGCCTCCGAATCCCGCCATGACCGCGGCAAGGAGGGAGAGTTTGGCTTCCTTGATCAGAATCCAGAGCATCTGGAGCCGGGTGGCGCCAAGGGCGAGAATCTGAAGGCGAAGCTTGGAGGGTAGCTGCTGGACAGCGGCCAAAGTGATGCCCGTGACGATGGGCGTTGCGATCACCGCCTGGGCAATGATCATGGCCAGCGGGGTGTAGAGGATTCCGAGGAAGCCGAGAGGACCGTTTCTCCAGAGAGAGATGGTCACGAAAAGACCCACCACCACGGGCGGGAGCGCCATGCCTGTGTTGATCAGGCTCACCACAATCCGCCTGCCCGGGAAACGGGTGAGGGCCACAGAGGCCCCCACCGTTATCCCAATGATCAAACTGATCAGTGTGGCGCTTCCGGATACCTTGATAGAAAGAAGGGTGATCCCAAGCACCTCCGGGTCAAAGCTCACCAGGAGCCAGAAGGCTTTTTTTACTCCTTCAAAAATCAGATCCATCTACTTTCCCAAATCCTCCACCTTTTTGCCCGCATCGGGGAAGAAGAGAGGAGACCCGTACTTTTCCACGCCGAAAGTCTTGATGATCTCCTGAGTCTCCTTCGAGACCATGAAGTCCGCAAAAGCCTTTGCCGCTGCAATGTTTACTTTGGGCCATTTCTGGGGATTCACTTCCATGACGTGATAGATGTTGAGAAGCACCGCATCCCCTTCGACCAGGATGTCCAGCTTCAACGTTTTCGCCAGAGCCAGATAGGTTCCGCGATCCGTTAGGCAGTAGCCCTTCTTCTCAGCAGCCACGTTCAGGGTCTGGCCCATGCCGAGGCCCGTCTGCTGATACCATTTCTCACCTTCGCACTTCACGCCGGCAACCTTCCAGACGTCCTTTTCCTTTGCATGGGTCCCGGAATTGTCTCCCCGAGAGACGAACAGCGCCTGGGCTGCGGCCAGTTTCTTGAACGCCTCTCCTGCGGATTTCATTCCTTTAATCTTGGCCGGATCTTCAGCAGGCCCCACGATGATGAAATCGTTGTGCATGACAAGCCTTCGGTTGACCCCAAATCCGTCCTCCATGAATTTTTTCTCCGCCGCAGGCGAGTGAACCAGCAGCACATCCGCCTCTCCCTTCTGTCCCATGGTCATGGCCTGACCGGAGCCCACGGCAATGGTTTTAACAAAATAACCGGTCTGCTTTTCGAAAATGGGGATCAGCACATCCAGAAGTCCTGTGTCCTGCGTGCTGGTTGTGGTGGCGAGGATAAGGGTTTTGTCCTGGGCCTGCGCAACCGAAGTTCCGCAGGCCAGCAGGACAAGGATTCCCATGAATACGAAAAACGCGTAACTAAGCTTCTTCATCTTAATTCCTCCTTCATGAAAGATGCCTTCATAAGAAGCCGTCACCCCGGTGACCCCGCCAGAGGCGGACAAGAACCGAGATCCAGAAAACTGGCAGCGGATCCGAAAACTGGATTCCGGCTTTCATCCGCCTCAGGCGGATTCGCCGGAATGACGGAAAAGAATTTCTTCGACTTCTTGCAAAACCATCAAGAAAAATTTGTTAGCCCTTGCCGCCATGAGCCTGTCTCCACTCCTTGGAGTTGGGGAAAAACAGGGGGCTTCCGTACTTGTCCTTTCCGAAATTGCGGATGATCTTCTGGCCTTTGTCCGGAGCGGTCAGCCACTTCACGAAGATCATGGCGTCCTTATAGTTCACTTTCGGGAACTTCTGCGGGTTCACAGGGATCAGGCTGATGAAGTTCAACAGGGCCTCATCCTTCTCCACCAGCACGACCACCTTGATCTGCTTTTGGAGGGTCAGGAAGGTCGCTCGATCGATGACCGTGTAGGCCGCCTTCTGGTCCGTGTACTGCAGCGTCGGTGCGTTTCCCGTGGACCCCTTCTCGTAAACCTGGTACCAGGACCCTGAGGGATTGATCGCCGCTTTTTTCCAGAGATCCATTTCCGCTACATGGGTTCCCGATTTGTCCCCGCGGCTTATGAAGTGCACTTTCTTTTCCGAGATCCGCTTCAAGGCGTCTGTGGCAAGCTTCATCCCCTTGATCCCCGCAGGATCATTCGCAGGACCGACAATGACAAAGTCGTTGTACATGAGGTCGATCCGCTCTGTGCCGAAGCCCTCTGCCACGAACTTCTCTTCCAGGGCTTTGGCGTGGACCATGACGAGGTCAAACTGCCCTTTGCGGGCCAGGTCAAGAGTCGCACCGGTCCCTGCACCCACATGTCGCACCCGGATGCCGCTGTCTTTCTCAAACGCCGTCTCCAGGGCATCCACGATGCCCGCGTCAACGGGCCCGAGGGTGCTCGATAGCAGAATGAACTTGCTGCCTCCCGGCTGGCCGGTCGTGGCACACGCGGCCAACAGACAAAGCATTGCTGGAAAAAGCCACTTTGCGAACTCTCTAAATCTCATCATCGCTCTCCTTTCCTCAGTTGCTGGAATATAGAATCTTACCGGAGTCCTTGAAATCATATGCCCCGATAGGCTCGACCCTTTGCCGGAATTCCTTTGAGTTCAGGGTCTCGATGAAGGCCTGAATGCCCTTGTGAAAGAATGTGTTCTTCCGAAGAATCATGTCGAAGCTTTCATTGGCAATGGCAACAAACGGCAAGCCAAGCAATTTGGCGACGGCGATGGTGGCGATCCCCACATCCGCCTCCTTGGAAAGAATGGAAAGGCCTACTTCAAAGTGAGTGTAAACCTCCCGCTCATAGCCTTTGATCCTGGAAGCAGGGATCTTGAACCCCTTGAGATGATGCTCCAACAATAGCCTTGTGCCTGACCCCTTCTGCCTGTTGATCAGACGGACCCCTTTCTTGTTGAGATCCTGAAATCCCTTGATGTTGAATGGGTTCTTCGGGGCCATGATCAGCCCCAACTCCCTATGAAAGAGGTTCACAACCACGGCTTTCACATCCGGAAGATAGATGGGGAGGAACGGGATGTTGTACTGTCCGGTACTGGGATCGAGAAGGTGAGACCAGGCCAGGTCCGTGTAACCACTGTTCAGAGCCTTTAATCCTTCCGTGCTCCCTGTGTTTGCAGACAAAATCAGGAATTCCGGATAGGTCTTTTTCATGTAGGTCTGGAGCATGTCGAGGATCGGGTCATTGCTGCCGCATGCGAGCAAGGCCCCGCTCAGAGACGCGGTTTTCTCTCTTGCTTTTTCAAGCCCTTGCTTAGCATGCGACTCGATCCATTCGTCAATCAACTTCTTCGGAAAGACCCACTTGCCGGTGATCCTGGTAGAGGGGATTCGCTTGCTTTTGACCAGAGCATAGACCTGCTTCTCGTGAACCCCCAAATACCTGGCCACTTCTTTGGTGCTCATCATCTCTTCGGACATAACGCCTCCTCGAAATAGCCCATATGTCATAAATGATCGAAATCAACGTGTCAAGAAGAATTCTTACAAAATATGCCTTCTTTTTACCACGGATGCCTTTTTATACGCAGCTGTCGTACAGATGGTGGCCCGAGCTGAATCTGCGGCGTTTTCGCTTTGACACAAGGCGCCCCTTTGCCTATACTCCTTTGAGTACATAAACGAACTCTTCGACAAGCCAGATGACTTTTCAAAATGTCGCAAAGAGCCTTCTGCTGTCATTCCCGCGGAGGCGGGAATCCGGTTTCTCTGGGTTCTTCTGGACTCCCGCTCCCCGCCTGCGCGGGGACAGGCTTCATTCGCGGGAGTGACGACCTCAATGGCTTCTTGGGAGATCATTAAGAACGACTTGGAGGAATACAGACTACACCGATGGAAGTTCGTTTTTGGGGCACCCGTGGATCCGTTCCCGCATCACTGACCGCAGAAAGCGTGTGGGAAAAGGTCAGGCATGCGCTTCAAGTTGCCAGGAACAAAAAGCTTGGCGCCGGCACCGACATCGAAACCTTCATGGAGGAGGAGCTTCCCTTCTGGGCTAAGGCTACCTATGGGACGAACACGGCATGCATCGAAATCCGGGACGGAGAAAGATTTCTTCTCTGTGATGCAGGCACAGGGCTCAGGGATTTTGGCAACGAATACATACGGACCTATGGCGCCCAATCCCCAGGGGATTTCCACATCTTCCTGACCCACTTCCACTGGGACCATATCCAGGGCTTTCCTTTTTTTGTTCCAGCCTATATCGAAGGGAATCGAATCACCTTTTATGGCTGCCATGAAGAATTGAAGAGAATTCTAACCCTGCAGCAGGAGCCTCCTTTTTTCCCGGTGCGTCTCAAGAACCTTCCCGCGGAAATCCGTTTCATCTCCCTTGAGCCTGACGAGTACTATAATATTGAAGGCTTCGAGGTCAGAGCTAAAGAACAAAACCATCCGGGCCTCTCCTACGGTTATCGCTTTGAAAGGGATGGCCGAAGCGTCGTTTACTCTACGGATGCTGAGCACAAGCTAGATACCGATGAAGACGTTTTACCTTTCATCCGGTTTTTTGACCACGCTGATTTGCTCATCTTCGATGCCCAGTATACCTTTCTCGAAGCCGTTACGATCAGGGAGGACTGGGGGCATTCCAATAACTACCAGGCCGTTGAACTGGCCATGAAAGCCCGAGTCAAACATCTTTGTCTCTTCCACAACGACCCTTTGACAAGCGACAAAGAGCTTGACAGCCTCCTGAAGCACACGGAAGGACTTGTTCCCCTGGTCATGAAGGGCGGCAGTCTGAAGGTGAGCATTGCATGGGACGGCAGGGTGATTGTTGTTTAGCCAAAGGATGCTGGTATCGTAAAAAGGCAAAAAGGTAATTATCTGTCATTCCCGCCCGCCCGAGGCGGATAAACTCCAGCGGGAATCCAGTTTTTTCAAGGTCTTCTAGACTCCCGCCTGCGCGGGAGTGACGCCCTGAAGGAATTATGGCGAACGCATCAATGGATGGAATGAAAGTACCGGCAACAATAGACTCGCTTGAAAAGCTGATGCAATTCGTATCAGGCTTTGCCGGGGATCATGGGTTTTCAAAAAGCAAAATCCATGACATCCAGCTCGCCACAGAAGAGGCTCTTCTGAATATCTTCCAACACGCCTATCCGGGCGAGCACAAGGGAGAGGTCGAGTTGGCGTGTGAAATGAGGGGCGACTCCGAACTGAACATCCGCATCCTCGACACCGGTGTCCCTTTTGACATTCTTTCGCTCGCCGAGCCTGACCTGGCCTGTCCGCTTCCGGAACGGAAGGTCGGGGGGTTAGGGTGCTATCTCATCCGAAAAATGACCGACGATGTGCAGTACCGGAGGCAGGGCAACACCAATGTACTGAACCTTCTGGTCCGCAAGGGAAATCCCTAGCAGGTCGCTGAAGGCAGAGTTTGACCTTCTTTGGTGTCATTCCCGCGAATGAAGCCTGTCCCCGCGCAGGCGGGGAGCGGGAATCCAGGATTTTAGGGTTTTTCTGGACTCCCGCCTTCGCGGGAGTGACCCACAAAACGGCTCTCTACAAACCATTAAAACCAGACCGGTCTTGGCATATTGACAAGCGGCAACCCGCCATAATATAAGAGCAAGACCAAACAGACTGGCATTGAGTCAAAATTATTCTTTTTGGAGGTGGAGTGATGGGAAGTTATTGCGTAAATGTTTTTCTGGATGCAGAGCAGGAAAAGAAGGTCATGGAAGCCGGCCTGGGGGATCAGATCATCCAGGTAGAAGGCAAGAAGGCCGTAAAAGTGCCTGTGGGCGACAAGGAGCACAAGAAGCTGCTCAAGGCGTTCCCTGACCTGAAGTTCGACTCTTCTGACGCTTGTGTACTCCCGGATCCGGCGACCAAGACCCTGTTGGACATCGTCACCACGTCGAAGACAACCGACTGTATGAAAGTGGCCATCATCAAACTTTACAACCCCCTTGCCGGGAAGGAACTGCGCAGCAAGACCCTGTAGTCGTCTAATATCAACGCACCAATCGAACCGTCGTTTTGCCGAGTCATTCAAAATCCCCCCCATCCCCCCTTCAGTAAAGGGGGGCAAGGGAGGATTTTGGGGTTAGTATTGTACGATTCCGGAATTCCGGTCTTTGCGGGGTCCCGTGCTCAAAACCGCAGGTGGAGGTAAATCATGCCTGTCAGCATCAGCGTCAAAACCGATTCCAGAACCGAAATGGTCGATATCACTGCTTCCGTGCAGAAGGAACTGGCCAAAGCCGGCGTGAAGGACGGGCTTTGCGTCGTTTATGTCCCTCATACCACGGCGGGGATCACCATCAATGAAGGGGCTGATCCGGATGTCTGCTCCGACATTCTGGCCAAGCTCAGCGAGCTGGTCCCGGCCCACAGAGGTTACCGCCACACCGAAGGAAACGCAGACAGCCACATCAAGGCCTCCCTAATGGGAAGCTCCGTCACCGTCATCGTCGAAAACGGCCGCCTCTGCCTCGGCACCTGGCAGAAAATCTTTTTCTGCGAATTCGACGGACCACGATCACGAAAAGTCTACATGAAATTCTGATGCTCTCCTAAGAAGTCAAGAAACGCCCCTATTCGTCATTCCGGCGGAAGCCGGAATCCAGGAATACCAAAAACTCCTGGACCCCGGCTTTCGCCGGGGTGACGACTACGGAGACTTTTTTCGAGGCCGTCAACTCTAAAATGTTGCAGAAAGACAGTGGCGAGTGACAAGTCACAAGTTCCTTCTTTATCTCGTTACTTGTCACTCGTTACTCGTCACTCGTTTTTTCTCACTCGTTACTGTCTTCTCATTTCACCGTCGAGCATTCATGGAAGATCTTGTAGGGGCAGACCTTGCGGCAGTAGTCATGGTCCAGCCGCTGGAAAATGAAGACAATGGCATCCCCCATTTTTTCCAGCATCCTGTCTTGGCCCACCACATACAGGAAGTTGGTGCTTTCGAGGACTTTCTTGACAGGAAGGTGGACATATAGGAAAGCCATTTCGATTCTTCTCGCCTTGAGTTCGTCCAGCAACCCGAAGAGCTCATCCACTCCGCTGATATCGATGAACGCGATGGACTCAAAGTCCAGAAGCAGGAACTTGACTGGAGTCTTCTGCTCATCGACACGACCGAGCAACTGCTCCATCGTGTATTCCGCGTTCCCGAAAAAGATGCAGTTGTCAGGCCGCAGTTCCAGAATCTGCGGGCAACTCGGCTTTTGATACACGTCAGCATTTACAAACATGTTGTGCTCGGGGTCCTTGGTGATTCGAACGATCCGCGGGTGCATGGTTTTCCACAGGAACAGCACCAGGGACAGGACCACCCCAATGAGGAGCGCATAGTCCGGCTTCGTAAGAACCGCCAGGGCGAACACCGTCAATGCCACAATGCCGTCGTGGCGGTTCTTTTTCCACAGAGAAAAGACATGCCCCGGGTTGAACAGGAGCATCACGGCGCTGATCACCAGGGCGGAAAGCGCCGATTTGGGAATATACGCGATGTAGGGGGTCAGGAAGAGAAGCGCAATGATGACACCAAGAGTGGCGGCCACGCTGGAGACCCAGGTTTTGGCTCCCGCACTGAAATTGATCGCCGTTCTCGAAAAAGAACCGCTCACGGGGTAGCTCTGGAAAAAGGATCCCACCAGATTGGCCAGGCCTTGGCCGATGAACTCCTGGTTGACGTCCACCTTCTGTTTCGTCCCGGTGGAAATGGCTTTGCCCACAGAATAGGTCTCTGCAAAACTGACCAGCGCTACGGCAATCGCGGGACCGAGTAGTCTGCTCATCGCATGGAAGTCAAGAGAAGGGATCTGAAAGTGAGGCAGGCCCGCCGGTGTAGGCCCAACAATGGCGATTCCGCGCTCATGCCATTCAAAAAGCACGAGGGGAACGGTCGTCAGAATCAGAGCCACAAGCCCGCCCGGAAAAGTAGCACGGTACTTCTTGGCGACATAAATAATGGCAAAGGCAAGAAGGCCGATAACGAGGCTGGGGATGTGGGTGCCGGGCAACCCCTTTACGATATCATAAAGCATGGGAAACAAGTATTCGTGCCGCTGGATGTTGATGCCTAGAAGGCTGGGAATTTGAGTGGCACAGATGATGAGTGCCGCGGCAGAAGTGAAGCCTCTGACCGTGGAGTGGGAAATAAAGGACATCACCGCGCCGAGCCGAAAAACCCCTATGGCCAAGTAGAGGACCCCGACCATGAAAGCCAGCAGAAGGGCGAGCTCGATGTAGCGCGCGGTTCCGGGTTCTGCGAGGGGGGACAGAGTAGTGAGCACCAGGAGGCTCAAGATGGCGATAGGCCCTGTGGAAAGCTGCTGAAGGCTCCCCCACATCGCGGCGATGAGGGGGGCAATGACCGCAGCATAGAGCCCATAGACAGGAGGAAGTCCGGCGA
>JALOPA010000046.1 GCA_025454125.1 Thermodesulfobacteriota bacterium | reverse complement strand
AGCAACGGACGGATCCTTTTCCCGGCCCCCAGCAGTGCGTAGCGAGCGATGTCGCTGACAACGGGGATCCGGCCGCCGATAGATTGGTTCAGGGCGTCGTCGATTTCCTTAAGCTGAGGGCCGAAGCGATCCAAGAAGTCGTTCATCGTGTTCTGGAAAACTCTCTTAACTGCGGGCTGCCATGATGCTGAAAAACCCCTTTTCGCCGTCCTAGCTGTCATTCCCGCGAAGGCGGGAATCCAGGCTTCCCTGGCTAATCTGGACTCCCGCCTGCGCGGGAGTGACGCACCGAATATGTTTTTCAGCAACTTGCTAGGGATTTCTTGTGCTGCACGAGAAAAGGCATGATTCTTCCTATGGACCCTGATTTAGCACGCGGCTTCCGTCAAAGCAAGAAAAGATCAGGCCTTTTCTCCGGTGAGATCATAGGTCGAGGCTCCTGTGATTTTCACCGGCACGATCCGGCCCACCTCTTCCGCCGGCCCCCGGATGAGAACCTGCCCGTCCACTTCCGGCGCCATGAAAACGGTTCGGCCGGTGGCCGTCCACTCCGGTCCCCGGCCGGCGCTTTCAATCAACACCTGATGGACCTGCCCGATTCTGGCCTCATTCTTCTTTTTTGAGATCCTCGCCTGGAGGCGCATGATCCGGCTCCTTCTTCGCTCTGCCGCCGCAAGCGCCACTCGGTCTTTCATGAGGCCGGCGGTGGTCCCCTTCTCCGGGCTGAAGACAAACGCGCCCAGGTGATCGAATTCCGCCTCTTTCACAAACCCCAGCAGTCGCTCGAAAGCGGCCTCTGTTTCCCCCGGGAATCCCACCATGACCGTTGTCCTCAGGCTGACTCGCTCGTTCCTGGATCGTATCCTTTCGATGAGCCGCCGCACTTTCGCCTCGCTCATGCCCCTCCCCATGGCCTTGAGCATCGCCGGGTCTACGTGTTGAATGGGGATGTCGAGATAGGGGCACAGAGGGGATGGGGACTCCATGAGTTCCAAAAGCCTGTCCGTGATCCTCTCGGGATGGCTGTACAGAAGGCGGACCCAGGAGAGCCCTCGGATCTGCACAAGCCGTTCCACCAGGTCCTCCGCTCTACCATCTGGACCGTTTCTTCGATCAGCGATTCCAGGCTTCGGCTTCTCAAGGGACCGCGCAGCTTGGGAATGAGGCAGAAGCTGCACCGGTGGGAACACCCCTCGGCGATCTTGAGATAGGCGCTCCAAAGCGGCGTGGACTGCACTCGAGGGGTCCGATGGTCGGGAAGATAGGTGGGCCGGTTGATGAGAAAAGGCGGGTCCTTACGCTTTCGTCCTTGGAGGAGTTCCGTGATCTGATGGATTTCCCCGGGACCGGCCCAGCCGTCCACCTCGGGAATCTCCTTCCTCAGTTTGTACCCGTAGCGCTGAACAAAGCAGCCGACGACATAGAGCTTGCGCAGCCGGCCTTTCCTCTTTCGTTCAGACACCTCGAGGATGGTGCGGATCGCTTCTTCAACCGCCGACTGGAGGAAGCCGCAGGTGTTGATCACCGCGATGTCCGCTTCTTCCAGGTTTCCAACGATGGGATACTTCTTTTCCGAAAGCCACCCCAGGATGTGCTCGCTGTCCACCAGGTTCTTCGCGCACCCCAGGCTGACGACACATACTTTGTCTTTTGATTTCAAAGCTAAAGGTCTTCCTGAATCTTCTTGGTCAGACGATGAAGGAGGGTTGTGGCGAAATTTCTCATAAACAGAAGTTGAATGGGTTCTGCGGATTTATCCAGCAGGGTCCCGCTGATTTTCATGAGGATGCAATCCGTTTCCGCCACCACCGTGGCCGCTCGGGTCTGCCCGCTCAGGTAGGACATCTCTCCAAAACATTCTCCGCGGGTCAGGGAGGCGATGAGTCTCTTTTCCTTGCTGACCGCCGCCTTGCCGCTGAGGATAATGTAGAAGGTGTCATCGATATCCCCTTCCGCCACGACCACCCTCCCCTTGCGGACCTTGATGATGTTGCTCGCGTGCAGGATTTCCTTGACCTGGTCCTTGGTGAAGTTCTCAAAGAAAGGCACGCCGTGGACATAGTCGATGATGTTTTCGATTTTGTCCGCCCGCGGGCCGCCTTTCAGCCCCCTGAGCGCCACCCTCAAATCATAGGCCAGGTCCATGCAGCTCTGATAGCGCTGGGCAGGGTCTTTGGCGAGGGCTTTGCGGCAGATTTTCCACAGAACTTCAGGGATCTCCGGCCGGGCCGTCCGAACAGGGGCCGGTTCCAGGTTGGTGATCTTGTACATGATCGAAAAGTAGTTCTCGCCGGGAAAAGCCTTCTCCCCTGCGAGAAGTTCATAGAGGACACACCCCAGGGAAAAAATGTCGCTTTTGTCTTCCACCGGCTCTTCTTTGACTTGCTCGGGAGACATGTAGCTGGGAGAGCCCACGATGCCCTTTGAAATCGTCGAACTGGTCTTGACGTGGGCGATCCCGAAATCCGTGATCTTCACCTCGCCGGAGCGGTCCAGCATCAGGTTCGACGGCTTGATATCGCGGTGGATTACGCCCTGCCGGTGGGCGAAGTCCAGGGCGTTGCAGGCCTTGAAGATGACCTCCACCACTTTGCTGATGGGGAGCAGATTCTCTTTGGTGCAATACTTCTGGAGGGAAGGACCGTCCACATATTCCATGGTGATGTAGCAGAAGTCCTTGTACATGCCCGCGTCGTAAATGGCCACGATCCCGGGATGCACCAGCCTTCCGGCGGACTGGGCCTCCAGGAAAAACTGTTCCCGGTATTTGTCCGCCTTTTCCCCTTTCACGTCCGCCGCCGGCCGCGAAATCTTGATTCCCACGTACCGGTTGATGTAGGGGTCGCGGCCCAGGTACACCACGCCCATGCTTCCCTGGCCGATCTTTCCCATGATCTCATACCGGCCCACGGTCTTGATGTCCGAGAGATCGGCAAGAAACTGGGTGTCCACAGGGCTGGCTTCGCTGTCTTTGCCCAGCAGTTTCATTTTGAGCCAGCTGGTGAGGCTTAGTTTTTTCCTGCCCTCTTCCTGTTCTGTCTTTTCTTTCTCGGGCAAGGAAATCACCCTTTTTCGGGCTGCGG
The DNA here is from genome assembly GCA_025454125.1 of Thermodesulfobacteriota bacterium. Next base: position 6,577 of record JALOPA010000046.1, on the reverse strand, counting down.
TCTTCATAATCGTTTAAGCACTATAACACAGGACAACTGGAAAATTCAAGGAGAATAAGGTCTTAAGTCAAGAAAGGACAGGGACAAAGGGGCAAAGGCACAGAGGGACAAAGGGATATACCAGGATCCTCTTTCTGCTTTGTGCCTATGTGCCTTTGTCCCTTTGTGCCTGGGTCACAGCGAAAAAACCAGGGTGAAGGGGAAAACCTGAAGGGATGCTATTGGCCGGCGTCCTTAAAAAGTTTGGCCACATTCATTCGGTTCATCACATCCGAAAAGAGGTCTCCCACAACCGCATCGGCCTGCTCGGTTCCCATGAGTTTGAGCCTTTCCGCCTCTCCATTGGCGAACTGCTTGGCAAGAAGGTTCCCGTTCTTCATGAGCCGGACTTCATACCCGAATTTGGTTTTCCAGTTCCGGCCGACCAGATCCAGGGAGAAGTCCTGGAGCGCGAAGACCAATTCCATCTGCCCTGCCTTTCGCTCGGTGAGGATCTCGACTCCCTCGCTTTCGACCCTGGCGCGAAAAGCCTCCTTCACCAGCGACGGGACGTCATAAAGGCCGTGTTTGAGCGCCGGCTCGGTCCCTTTCTGTACAGAGTAGGCAAGGGTTTCAGAGAAACGGTCGAACTCACGTTTGACTCCCGGGCCGGCGAACTCTTTTGTCTTTCTTTCATCTTCCACAGACAGGAATGCCTTTTTGCCGGCCAGCGCGGAATCTTTAGCAGGAACGCGGTCATTGAGCTGCACATAGGCAATGGAACTGCAGGCCGCCATGAAAAGGGCCGCGCCAAGGAGGCACAGGATCAACCCTTGATTTAAGCTTTTTCTTAAACTATCTTTTGTTTTCATCACCGGTCACAGCTGCCTTTCTTCTTTTATTGATGGTCTCGCGAAGGGGCGGCAAGCCTCTTCTTCCGTCATTCCCGCGGAGGCGGGAATCCAGTCTGTCCAGGAATTTCTGGACTCCCGCCTTCGCGGGAGTGACGACAAACAGAAGGTCTCACGAATTCGACCTTTCTGCGCCTGCTTAGGATAATTGTCTCGCAGCCACACTGTCAAGGCAAGCGATTAACGTTTTGGGAGCGCGCGAAATGACTTCTGAAGATGAGAGCCTCTTTGAACAGGCTTTCCGAACCACCCGGGCAAACCACGGGAAAGAGATCACCTTCTATCTCCCCGGCATGATCCGCTATGAAAACCTGCGCGGCCGATACCCTGCCATTTCCATCACGGGAAAAGAGTGCGAACTCCAGTGCGAGCACTGCAAGGGCCGCCTCCTGGACCCCATGATCCAGGTCACCGAGCCGGAGGACCTCATCCAAAAAGCGGCGCACCTTCACAACAGAGGAGCCCACGGAATCCTTCTGAGCGGAGGGTCTGACCGGGAGGGGCGGCTGCCTTGGGCCAGATACGCCGAGGCGATCCGCCGGTCCGCAGAGACAACCGGGCTCTTTCTCTCCGCCCATGTGGGATTTCCAGATCTCGAGACATGCCGGCAGTTGAAGAAAAGCGGCGTTCGCCAGGCTCTTATGGACGTGATGGGTGATGAGGAAACGGCTCAGCAGGTCTACCACCTCAAAGGACTTCAAACCGTCAAAGAGGCCTTGGAGAACATTTCTCAGAGCGGGCTGCAAATGGCTCCTCACATTGTGGTCGGGCTTCACTACGGTAGGATAAAAGGGGAAGAGGAAGCGCTTCGGATCCTGAGCCGGCACGAGCCCGCGGTGCTCGTCGTCGTGGTGCTCACCGGGCTGAGGGGAACCCCTATGGCCGGGATCAAGCCTCCTTCGCCTCTTGAAGCGGCGAAAATCGTCGCGAAGGCGAGACTTCTGATGCCCCAACTCCCCATTTCACTCGGATGTGAAAGACCCAGAAACAAAGAAGGCCTCGAACTGGAAAAGCTTGCCCTCCGTGCCGGAATAACCCGCATGGCTGTATGGTCCGAAGAAGCGCTGGAGGAGGCATCAAGACTCGGGCTGACCCCTCGTTTTCAATCGACCTGCTGCTCTGTGGATTTCACTGACAGCTTCCGCATGGTCTGGTAAGCGAAGGCTTCATTCGCCTCCGCCAGGTTTACCCGCCTCAGGAGGGTTTACCCGCCTCAGGAGGGTTTACCCGCCTCAGGAGGGTTTACCCGCCTCAGGGGGGGATTCTCTGGAGCTTGCTGCGGCGGGTTTCATTTTTCTCACCAAGGCAGCGAGCTTCGCCTTCCTGTTCCACTCAGGATGGTCCATGACCTCTTCAGAAAGATGCTTCAGAATTCGGCCGACTTCAGGCCCTGGACACAGGCCTGTGATTTTCATGACATCGGAGCCGTTGATCGCCAGATCCTGCGGTCCCCTGACCAGAGGCGCTTTGATCAGGCTCTTGACCCTCGCGTGAACCTCCGTCAGCCGGTCAAGAGCCGCCGTGTTGCCCTTGACCGGACCCGTCAGATGGGCAGTCCGGAGCGCCACGAGGATCTCCCAGTTCTCGGCTCCCACCCTGCGCACCAACCTTCTCAGATCCCCATCCTTCCAGGACGAATCGTATGAAGCGAGCGACTTCTCTTCCTCGACGAGTCTGACCACCTTCCGGATCATGCTTTTGCTGAAACAAAGGCGGGCCATAACGGACTTGGCGGTCAGGCCGTTTTGTGTCTCGCGAGGCGCAGTGGCGGATCGGCTGGGCGCGCAGAAAAGCGCTGACAACCGGAGCACAGAATCGGGAGGCGTTTGATCCACCACCCTCTCCTTCGCCTTTACCTCTTTGCCAAGTTCAGGCAGGATAAAGTCGAACAGCCCTGTTCTGCTGAGGAGTTTCAGGCCTCTCGAAGGCTTTTCGCACACAAGAGTCTTGACCAGTTCATCTCTGATCCGCTCGGGCGCGACACCGGTGATGGACCCAGCCATCAATGAAACCGCCCTTGAGGTCCTCAGCTCCAAGCGGAATTCAAGCTCCGCGGCGAACCGAACCGCCCGCAAGAGCCGCAGAGGATCTTCGCGAAATCTCTCCTCAGGGCTGACTACCCCTCTCACGACCCTTTTCTCGATGTCTCTCCTTCCTCCCCAGGGATCAATGACCACAGACTTTCCCATGTCATAGGCCATGGCATTGATCGTGAAGTCCCGGTGCTGGAGATCATCTTCAAGGGTTTGGCTCGGCCCTCTGAAGGGTGTCACCTCATAGTGACGGCCTTCGTGCACGAGTGTCACGGTTTCGTGCTTGAGAGAGAAACTTCGAAGACCTTTGAAAACAGAGGCGATCTCTGCAGGGGCCGCCGAGGTCGTGACATCCCAGTCCGTCGCAGGCCGGCCCATGCAAAGGTCTCGCACAGCGCCGCCCACAATGTAGGCTTCGTGCCCTGCCCGGTGCAGCCGGTCGATCACCGACCGGACAAAGCCTGGAATTTTCCACGCTATTTTGCTGGTGCTGCGAGCACTCATGATGAAGCCCTTTTCAGGAGACGATCCGACCGATCGGTCCGATCCGACTGATCGGTCCGATCAATTTCATTACTCAACCGGCCGCAGGCCGTTACACTTCGGATACCTGCAACACCCCCAGAACTGCGCCCCTGCATTGGTGCCCTTCCGCGCTGTCCTCAGCGCCATGGGCTCACCGCACTTTGGGCAGACCGGCGTCTTCTGCTCCGGCTGCCGTTGCCTGCCGCGCTCCTCGATCCGCGCTGCGGCCAGGCGCTCTGTGTAGCCACCCTCCTGGATGAACTGCCGCTCCAACCCTGCAATCTGGCGGTCCAGCAGGTAGTTGGCCTGGTGAATCAGACAGATAATAGCATTGGCCACCACCGCCGGGTCGTCGCTCCTGAGCCAAGGGCTGTAAGGCCCTTGATCCGACCGATCCGTCGGATCGGTCCGATGCTCTCTGCCCACCGCCCTCACTTCCAGCGCGCGTGGATCGTCTTTTGCCCATTGGGGCAAGCCGCGCTGACGCAGAAAGTCTTCGAAATCGAGCAGCAGTTCGTCGAGGCTCGCGCGGGCCACATTGATCAGCCTCAACTCGGTCTGGCTGGAGGCTGCCGAGGCCCGGCTGCCCTCGGCAATGTTCTGCCGGCCGCTGCGTGCGGCTTGCACCATCTGGTCCACGGTGCGCGAGCGTTTGTCCATGAAGCGGTCGCAGAACGACACTGTGGCGTCGTAGATAATGCTGGTCGCCTGAAACGAGCGCAAATTGCGGTAGCCGCCACTCGGGCGGATCCGCCCCTGCTTCTTTGCTTTCTCAGTCCGATCCGTCCGATCCGACGGATCGGTCCGATCAGTCTTTTTTCTGCCTTTTTCCTCTTCTTCGCTCATGCCGCGAATCATAGGGTAAAGCCTGTGGTTAATCAAGCCGAAGCCCGCCGAACTTTTTCCTTCCCAATTGTCCTTCTTTCAGCCAGAATGACCAAGCTTCCGCCCTACTCCATGAGCAGCGGGCGGCGAAAAACGATCGATGAGGAGATCAAGAAGACATGAAAAAAGTTCTTTCCGGTATTTTCCCGGCTCTTGTCACGCCTTTCAACAATGGCAAGCTTTCGCTGTCGGGCCTCAGGTCCAACATCAAGAAACTCAACCATTTCGACTTCACAGGCTATGTTGTGCTGGGGTCCACCGGTGAGGGCATCCTGATGGACGAGCAGGAAGGCCTCAAGGCCATAGAAGCCGTGCGTGCCGCTGCCGCGCCCGGCAAAGTCGTGATCGCTGGCACGGGTTCCGAGTCGAGCTCCGGCACCATCGATTTTTCCAACAAGGCTGCCAGGGCAGGCGCGGATTATTCCCTGGTGGTAACCCCCTTCTATTATAAGGCTCAGATGACGGCCGCGGCCCTCGAATCCTATTACCGGGAGATTGCGGACAGATCGAAGATTCCCATTATCCTGTACACCGTGCCCAAATTCACAGGCCTCGAACTTCCTTTGCAGACCATTGCTGCCATGGCGACTCATCCCAACGTGATCGGTCTCAAGGATTCCTCCGGAAACATGGCTGCGATCAGTGAGACTCTCAAAGCCTGTCCCCCGCAGTTCTCTCTCTTCCAGGGGCACGGATCGCTCGTGTTCTCCGCCTTGCTCCTCGGAGCCAAGGGCGGCATCCTTGCCCTGTCCAACATAGCCCCTGGGGAAACGGTTGAGATCTTCAAGCTCTTTCAGGCCGGCGATTACGAGAAGGCAAGACAATTGCAGTTGCGGCTTCTGCCGGTCAATCAGAAGATTGTGGGCGGCTTTGGCGTTCCCGGCATCAAATGCGCCGCGGAAATGCTCGGATATGCAGCCGGAGACCCTCGCCCGCCGCTCAGGCCGGTGAGCCGGGAAGCCAAAGAATCGATTCGAAAGATACTAAAGGAGGGAGGGCTCTTGTAAAGACGACGGCCGACCGCCGACCGCAGACCGCCGATGTCGAGAGAACAGACGACGGCCGACCGGAGAAAACTAGTGACAAGTGCGCCCGAGGCGCATAAATGACGAGTCACGAGTAAGACGGACAACGGTGAACGGTGAACGGATAACGGTCAACAGTGAACGGACAACGTTTCACACCTTCAGCGTCATACCCGCAGCTACGCCGAAGCACTGAAGTTGGGCTCCTTTTCGGGCGGCCCTTTTCCTGCAGTCTTCAACAAGACGGTCCATTTGACGGTCTGTTCTCGACTGATTCAAATGAAACACACCCAACTTCTTCACCCCTGCCTGCACAGCCAGGTCCAGCGCTCTCGTGTACGTGGAATGGCCCCAACGTTTCGTCTTTTTGTATTCCTCAGGCGTGAATTCCCCGTCGTGAATCAAGAGATCAGCCCCTTGTGAAAAGCTTCGATACTCTTCGAAAGAGCGTCCCCCGGGATGGCCATAGTCCAGCTCGTTGTCCGTCAGGAAAACAAAAGTTCTGTTTCCTTCGATGAACTTGTAGCCGTTGCCGTCGTTCGGATGACTCAGGGGAATGGGAATGACCGCAACAGAGCCGATTTGAAAACGCTCGCTGCACTCGGGTTCATAGTGGATGTGGGCTCTGAGGTTCTCGTAACCTACCGGGAAATTAGGAGGGTCCACGATCTTGGAAAGCATGGTTTGGATGAACTTCTGGGCAAAGGGACACCCCTGGATGCGCAGCCGGGTTCTCCCGGTGTACAGCGGTTCGAAATAGGGAAACCCCATGAGATGATCCCAGTGGGCATGCGTAAACACCATGTCGTAGGAGTATCGACCTTCCTCCAGCAAGCGGTGCCCCAGCCTCCGGATCCCTGTGCCGGCATCCACGATAATGATGCGGTCGTCCCTGGTACGGATTTCAAGGCAGGTCGTGTCACCCCCGTATTTCACATATTCTTTTCCCGAGACAGGAATGGAACCCCTCGATCCCCAGATTCTGATGAGCATGCCTCCCTCCTCGCTCCTCGACCCTCCAGAGGATTTGTGGTAAGGTGCTATGATCTTCAGCTGTCAGCAGTCAGCGTTCAGCCCCTTCCTCATTGTTCAGGGTCCTTACGCTTGACTCCAGGCGCTGTTCTGAAAACACGCATTTTGGTGGTCATCAACTTAGCACAGTGACGGACTCTTTGACCATCATGAATTAACGCAGTCCTGAGGAGCCCATATCAATGGT
>JALOPA010000731.1 GCA_025454125.1 Thermodesulfobacteriota bacterium | reverse complement strand
CTTCCACCACGGGAAGGGTGTGGAAATTCTTGTCCACCATGAGAGCCGCAATCTCTTCGATACTGGTGTCCGGTTGAACGGTGACCGGGTCGGGGGTCATCGAGTCGGCAACCGTCGTCGCCGCGATCTTCTGAAAGGCTTTTTCGAAATGCTTGGACGATCTCAAAGGAATAAACCCATCGAGAAGCGTGAAGACCGAGGGCATGGGGAGGTCCTTCTGCTGGGCAATCAAGTCACTCTGGCAGAGGATCCCCACAAGCCGTCCCGAATCCACAACCGGGACGCCGTTGATGCCTTTTTCGAGAAGGATTTCCGCCGCCTTAGTGATCTCCGTTTTCGGGGTCACCGTAATGAGCTCTTTGGTCATGATATCCTTGGCCTTGACCATTTCTCCACCTCCTCCCTGAAAGGGCGAATGAAGGAAACGAAAGATGCCGGGGAAATCCGGAATTTGCATTATTATGCGACAGGCGCGGGAATTTGACAAGACTTGATTAGCGCCCAACCCCCTGGTAAAAGCAGAAAGGCGCAGGGGAAAACGGAAAACAGTGGAGAAGGCGGATGAGGAAGATCGGAATCGCCCTCGGCGGCGGAGGTGCAAAGGGGTTGGCCCACATTCCCATTCTGGAAGTTTTTGAGGAATTGGGGGTCCGGCCCGTGTGCGTAACAGGCACCAGCATCGGTGCCATTCTCGGAGTGCTCTACTGCTCAGGAATCCCGCCGAGCCAAACCCGCCGCGAACTGACCGAGGCCAGCTTTTCCGGTGAGGAGAAGTTGAGAGAGCTGCTGGCCAAGCGCGAGATTCTCAAATGGCTCGATTTCGCACGGTTCCAATTCGATCGAAGCGCATTGTTCAAGAGCGACAGGGTCATGGACATCCTGTTCAGCGACCTGGGTCCCCGGCGATTCGAGGATCTTCACACACCCTTGAAGGTTGTTGCCACGGATTTCTGGGCCCGTGAACCCGTGGTTCTGGACCGGGGCGAACTGATCCCCGCTCTGAAGGCCTCCATGGCCGTGCCCGGGGTTTTCCCCCCTGTGGAGATCGAAGGCCGTCTGCTGGTGGACGGCGGCATGGTCAATCCCATCCCTTATGATCTGCTTCCTCAGGACTGTGAAATCACCATTGCCGTCGATGTGGCGGGGAAAAGGACTGCTTCTCCGGACATGCCTCCCTCCATGGTGGACCTTGTTTTCAATGCCTTTCAAATCGCCGCCCGGAGCATTGTGCAGGAGAAACTGTGCCGCGTGAAGCCGGACATCTATGTGGAACCTGACATTGAGGACATACGCCTCCTGGAGTTCTACAAGGCAGCGCAGGTGTTTCGCCAGGCTCAGCCGGCGAAAGAGCAGTTCAAGCGCGAACTGGAATTGAAGTTGGAGAGGTTTTGACGATGAAGCCCTTGGCCTTGGAACAAAGTGAAGTTCTTTTCGGGGCGGACCCCCTTCAGGGTATCGTGGCAGTTGAGCCTTCAGGGGACAAGACCATGCGCCTTTTTCTGAGGCGCGGAAAAAAACCGGTCACCCAGGATGAGCCGTTCGTCTCTTTCATCCTGGTGGAGGATGAAAAGCTCATGAAGGGATTCAAGCCCCTTTGCAGAACCGAACGTCTTTCCACGGCAAATGAGTACAAGGTTCTCGTGCTTTTCGACGGCTGGGAAGCTTGTCAGAAGGCGAGAGACCATCTTCACAAGCGAACCGGAGAAAGTGCCTCATCGCCGAAGGCTCCCTACCTCTATGTTTCCGATCCGGTGCAGCAGTTCCTGCTTCTCACAGGCAAAACGCTTTTCAAAAAACTTGCTTTCAAAGACCTTCACCGGCTGGCTCTCGATATTGAAACGGCCTGCGCTCCGGGATTTGAATTCTCCAACTCCGAGAGGGAGGAGGACCGGATCCTTTCCATTGCGCTGATGGATAATCAGGGCTATTCCGAAGTGCTTTTCGGAAAGGAGACGGAAGAGAAGGAGATGCTGGTCTCCCTCGGCGAGAGGATCACCCGGCTTGACCCGGACGTGATCGAAGGGCACAACCTTTTCAACTTCGACCTCGAGTATATCCGGGCAAGGGCAAGGAGACACGGTGTTCCTCTACGCTGGGGGCGAGATGGGAGCATACCGAAGATCCGGCGGTCCCGGTTCACGGTGGCGGAGAGGATTATCGATTTCACGCGGATGGATATTTACGGCAGGCACGTGGTGGACACTTTGTTCTTGCTCCAGTACTACGATGTCACGGCGCGGGAGATGGAGAGCTACGGGCTCAAGGCGGCCGCTCAACACTTCGGCCTGGCAGAGGAAGGCCGGACGTACATAGAAGGCAAGGACATCCAGTGGACCTTTGATCATGATCCTGAATCGCTGAAGAAGTACAACCTCGAAGACGTGAGGGAAACCCTCGCTCTCTCGGAATTGCTCGGGTACCCCTTTTTCCTGCAAACCCGGATCTTCCCTTACTCTTATCAGAACATTTTTGTCCGCGGAAACGCCACCAAGATCAACGCT
>JALOPA010000730.1 GCA_025454125.1 Thermodesulfobacteriota bacterium | reverse complement strand
ATCCTGGCTTTGTTGGCGGCCCGTTCGATCTCGATCTTGGCGACTCCGGCCTGGGCGAGTCTCTTCCTCAGGAATTTCCGGATCTCGTGATCTTCGTAAACAAAATGGGCATAGTCTTTTCCAGCAAACCATCTGGAGTCCCAGGTTCTGTTAATGCCCAGTCTAAAACCGATTGGATTGACCTTCTGTCCCAACAGCCACCTCCCTGAATCCCCTGTGGGGTTACCCGGTAACGCGTTTGTTACTTCTCATCCAGAATCACCGTCAAATGGCTTGTCCTGCGCCGGATCCGCGAAGCACGGCCCATGGCCCTGGGTCGAAACCGCTTCAAGATCGGACCTTCGTCCGCGAAGATCCGCTTGACCACCAGCGCATCCACGTCGACCTCCGACTGAGCCTCCGCATTCGCCACCGCGGAATCGATGAGCTTTTTCAGAATGCGCGCGCCCTTCTGAGGGGAAAAGCTGAGAAACTGAAGAGCCTCCCCCGCCTTTTTCCCCCTCACTTCGTTCATGAGCCATCGGACCCTCTGGGGGGATACCCTCACAAACCTTGCCTTTGCCTTGGCTTCCATTACTTCTTCGCACCTTTCAGTTTGGTCTTCTTGTCACCGGCGTGGCTGTGGAAGGTCCTCGTGGGCGAAAACTCTCCCAGCTTGTGCCCCACCATGTCCTCTGTGACGAAAACGGGAAGAAATTTCTTTCCGTTGTGGACCGCAAAGGTCATGCCGACGAACTGTGGAAGAATCGTCGACCGCCGTGACCAGGTCTTGATGATTTTCCGGCTTTCCGTCTCCAGCGCGGTCTCTGCTTTTTTCAAGAGATGCGCATCAACAAAAGGCCCTTTTTTAAGCGATCGAGGCAACGCACTCCCTCCTCTTTGGCGAAATTACTTCCGTCTCTTGATGATCAGTTTGTCGCTGGCCTTGGTGCCGCGAGTTTTGTACCCCTTGGTGGGCACGCCCCAGGGCGTCACCGGATGACGTCCGCCCGAAGACTTGCCCTCCCCGCCGCCATGGGGATGATCCACAGGGTTCATGGCCACGCCTCGCACGTGAGGCCGCCGGCCCAACCACCGTTTTCGGCCGGCCTTGCCGATGCGGACGTTTTCGTGTTCGATGTTCCCCACCTGGCCCACGGTCGCCTTGCAGTCCAGGAAGACCATGCGCACCTCGCCCGAGGGCAGCTTGAGCTGGGCGTGTTTGCCTTCCTTGGCCATGAGCTGGGCGTAGCACCCGGCCCCGCGGGCCATCCCGGCCTGCAGTCCCACAGGCGCCAGGATGTAGCGCTTTTCGCCGTCCGCATAGTGAAGCAGAGCAATGTGGGCGGAGCGGTTCGGATCGTACTCGATGCCGGCCACTTTGGCCGGAATCCCGTCTTTGTCCCGTTTGAAATCCAGAATCCTGTAATGACGCTTGTGGCCTCCCCCCCGGTACCGGCACGTGACCCGGCCGAGCGCATTCCGGCCCCCGGTTTTCCTGAGGGGAGCCAGGAGACTCTTTTCCGGCTCTTTGCGGGTGACATCTTCCATGGCGGAGTAGCTCATGAGCCGTCGGCCTGGAGAGGTCGGTTTATAGAATTTGATGGTCATGGTCTTTTCTTAAACACCCCCGAGGACTGAGGTCCCGCGGCGCCTAGGCGCCTTCGAAAAACTCAATCCGCTTGCCGGGCGCCAGCCGGACAATGGCTTTTTTCCAGTCCGAACGCCGCCCCATGGTTCTTCCCATTCGCCGCGATTTTCCCATCACGTTCAAGGTCTTGACTTCAACCACCTCGGTTTTGAAAAGGGTCTCCACGGCTTGGCGAATTTCCACCTTGTTCGCCCTGCGGTCGACCTGGATACAGATCTGGTTGCCGCTCTCCTTCAGGAGATTGGCCTTTTCCGTGATGAGCGGTTTCTTGATCACTTGATAGATATCCATCAGGAAATCAACGCCTCCTCTATCTTGGGGATAGCCGATTGCACCAGGAAGAGATGGTCGTAGTTCAGCACGTCATACACATTGAGGCCTTCACAGCGCATCACCTTCATTCCCCGCATGTTCCGTGAGGATCGCTCCAGGCCCTCATTCTTGTCCGGCGTGACGATCAGGGCTTTCCTCACCTCAAACCCCTTCATCACGGCCGCGAACTGCTTGGTCTTGGCTTCGGCCAGGTTGAACTCGTTCACCACCAGGAGCCGCTCATTCTTGAACTTGTCGCTCAGGGCCATGCGCAGGGCCAGCTTGCCCAGCTTCTTCGGGATCTTCTGCTCGTACTGTCTCGGGGCGGGTCCAAAGGTCACACCGCCTCCCTTGCGCGTCGGAGAGGCCGCGTCGCCGGCCCTGGCCCGACCCGTTCCTTTCTGCCGGTAGAGTTTCTTCCCCGAGCGGTTGACTTCCGAACGTCCCTTGGCGGACGCGGTCCCGGATCGCCGTCGGAGCAGCTGGCTCACCACCACCTGATGAAGAATGTGCTTCTTCACCGGCACAAGAAAAATATCGTCCCTCAGCTCGATCTGAGCGGTCTTCTCTTTTTGCAGGTTGTAGACATCGATCACGGCCATGGGTATGCCCCTCGCCTCTCTTTCATCTTTCCAGTTTCGTCACTTCAATGACACTGTTCTTGCTTCCCGGCACCGCTCCCACCAGGGCGATGACGTTTATCTCGGGTCGCACGTCCAGCACCTTCAGGTTGCGAACGGTCAGATGGCGATACCCCATCCGGCCGGGAAGCTTCCGTCCCTTGACCACGCGACCGGGTGTCGTGTTGGTGCCGATGGACCCAGGAACCCGGTGCGCCCGGCATCCGTGGGTGTCCTTGCCGCCTGAAAAGCCCCAGCGCTTCACCACACCGGCAAACCCGCGCCCCTTGCTCCTGCCGCGGACCGCGACCTTCTCACCGATGGCGAAAACGTCGGCCCCCAGCTCCTGTCCGAGTTCGAACTGATCCGGGCTTTCCACTCGGATCTCCCTGAGGTAGCGGAACAATTTGTCTCCCGCCGCCTTGAAATGTCCCTTGAGGGGTTTGTTGACGCGCTTTTCTCCCTTGGGCTCAAACCCGACCTGAATCGCGTTGTACCCGTCTTTTTCCGAGGTTTTCTTCTGGATCACCACACAGGGTCCCAGCTGCAGAATGGTGACCGGGATGCTCTTTCCCTCGTCCAGGAAGTAGCGGGTCATGCCCATTTTCTTTCCAAAAAGCGTCTTCACCATAACACCCTGCTCCGTAGCCAACCTTACAGTTTGATTTCCACATCCACGCCGGCGGCAAGATCCAGTTTCATGAGAGCGTCCACGGTTTGCTGCGTCGGCTCGAGAATGTCCAGAAGCCGCTTGTGCGTCCGGATCTCAAATTGCTCTCTGGATTTCTTGTCCACGTGAGGGGATCGCAACACGCAATACTTGTTGATCTCCGTGGGCAGCGGAATCGGCCCGGCCACCTTGGCGCCCGTCTCCCGCGCGGTTTCGACGATTTCCATGGCGGACTGATCCAGCAGTTTGTAGTCGTACGCTTTCAGCCGAATTCGGATTTTTTGATTCGCAATCACCATCGCTCTCTCCGTCCTTTGAACCCTTACTCGATGATTTCGCTGATGACCCCGGCTCCCACCGTGCGACCGCCTTCCCGAATCGCAAACCGCAGCTCCTTCTCCATCGCAATCGGCGTGATCAAGTGCACTTCCATCGACACATTGTCCCCAGGCATCACCATCTCCACCCCCTCAGGCAACGTCACCACCCCCGTCACATCCGTCGTCCTGAAGTAAAACTGC
>JALOPA010000729.1 GCA_025454125.1 Thermodesulfobacteriota bacterium | reverse complement strand
TGGGCATGAGGCACCAAGCAAGCAATTGGGCATTTCCCTTCGTAACCAGATCCGAAAGTCGCTTGAGGAATGCCTCTCTATCCTTCTTGTCCCGAAAGATGTCCCTGCCCACAATACCACGGGCCATCACATGCTGAAGAACATTAGGAACATCAAGACTCGCGCTTCTCGGCATAGGCGGATCTTAGTAAATCATGTGTCTCAAGTCAACAATAACCTTCAATTCCTACCAACGTCCCCTATATTTCTGCACGCAAGCGAAGCGGCCCAGCGTTTGATCGCAGGGCCGCGGGAGAGAGAAAAGGGTTAAGGGTTTCTAGAGCTTCTTCTTGCTGCCTCCATTCACGCCAGGGATGAAGATCTTGATCTTGCCGGTCGGCTTCAAAGGGATTGACGTTTTTCCCCGCCAGGTCGACCAGGAAGTCTTCGAGCCAGGAGGCTTTGTTGTCCTTCACACCCCAGAGCATGGATGCTACCTCTCCACCGACCGCACTGTCCATCACCCCCACGTTCGTACTCTCAGTGGCGCTGTCACTGAGACGCCGTGTGCCGGAATCCAGGGTCCCGCTCATCAAGGCGCCGGCGTTCGTCAAGGGCCTCGAACCCGAGCACATGCCCCATCTCGTGCATGACTACGGTCAGGGCCTAGTGGCTTTTTGCTTTGGTCGATTCGGCGGGTGGTTCCACGCCCTCGAGATCCTGCATGATGGACCAGATCACGGCGATCACGGCGTTGCGGACGGTCAAGAACCTCTGAGTAAAGGCGTCCTTGGTCAGACCGTCAAGGTAAATCCTCTGCGTGAGCAGCACAGCCTGCATAGGCTCCGCCACGCCTGCGAAATCCACGTTCATCATGAGGAGACGGAAACGGAGCTTCCACAGAATCTCTCGCCTTTTTTCTGCAGGCAGGCTTTCGAACTTGCCGCGATGCTCATCCGCCACATTCACACGCGCTTCGAGGTGAATCAGGTCCGGCCTCACTTTGCTCTGGCCGATCAGAATTCTTCGTCCACCTGCATCTTCCGCGCGAATCAACCAAGCCAGGTCAGGATGGGCCTGCTCGGCAATGTTCCATCCCTCGGCCATCAACCAGTTCTGGATCTTGTCTCTCTCGTCTTGTTCGGCTCCACTCATTGCCACCCTCCTTCAGGGATTTTTCTGTTCAAAATCTACACTAAACTGTCTTATTGCATCTCGCAAGCCTTCTTGGTGTGCAAAAAGGCGAATCTGATGAATATGGGATCACAGCCACCGGGCTATGGCCGAAATGGTACTCGAGCGTCGTCCAGATTCAGAGGCTAATTTCATGATTTGGACAATAGTCCGTCAGATCTGCCCCCAATGATTAGATGCCGAAGTAGACGGTGAGGAAATCTTTTCCTTTGCGGTCGATGCCGCCTGCGAGATGTCCGAAGATCATGTCCTTCACCTGCTCATAGAGAGCCTGAAATGTCTCATCCGGGATTGAATAGTGCCGGCACATTTGCACCAGAAAGGGGTAGACCTCTTTCATCCTAAGATTGGCTGAATAGACGTTCAGGTCAAAGGACGATCTGGGATTGTTTTCCTCGTTCACCTCGAGATAAAGGAATTCGTCCCCACCCGCTTTGCTACCAAAAACCTCCACAACCCCTTCTATGATTCCATAGGGGTTTGAGCCGCCAGATCCATAAAAACCGGTCGACAACCTGCCCAGCATGTCTTGGCGGTTCAGCGCCGGGAAGCACGTGTATTTTGTCAGGGCGCATCGTGTGTTGTCCGCTGCATCCCACTTGAATCCGAGATGGGAAATGTAAGGATCGCGCTCGTTGAACGCCTTTTTCATTGCCTCTTCGTATCGGGACCCGAACTCCAGGTAAGCCTTGACCACGCAGGTCTCCTGGTTTTCGTCCATGCCAAACCCGAACACATTTGCTTCCGGCAAGTTTTTTCGAAAGGTCTCCTGGAATTTCCGGGGCATGCCAAGTTTCGCGCAGACGTTCACGATGTTTTTGTGCCGGCCCCTGCTGATCGTGTTCTTGTTGATGCCCACCAGGAACCGGCTTCCATCAAGGCTTTTTTCCGATACCTTGAACGAGCGCTCAAAAGCCACCTTGAGACGGAGCTCGTTCAAGAGCTGAAAAAGCAAACCGACCTTTTCATGGGTCACCGCGGACTTGAAGGCGGGCAGGCGAGCTTGCGGCATCGCCCTGTTCTGCGAGGGAGGATTTCTTCTAAGGGGTCCATAGGCTGACTCATAGTCTCGGATGACTTGGGTCAATTGGGCCGAAAGTCTTTTGACCACAAAAGGGCTCAGAACGACTTGATCCAGGAGTTCCACCCTCAACTCGCCCTTGACGGGTTGCTCAGTTTGGGCCGATCCAAAGAGAAGCATGAACTCCTCTCGCCCGGCCTTCACCTGAGCCACATCGGCATGGACACTGAAAACAGCTCCCTCATCCGGGGCACCATTGAGGTGGTCTTTCCTTTCCAATACTCCGCCTTGCCCCTCAGCCAATCCTTTC
>JALOPA010000728.1 GCA_025454125.1 Thermodesulfobacteriota bacterium | reverse complement strand
GTGATTTCCGTGATAATGCCGAGGGTGCCCTCGGAGCCCACCATGAGCCGGGTGAGATCATACCCGCTCACATTCTTGATGGTTTTTCCACCGGTACGGATGATCTCCCCGTCGGCGAGCACGGCTTCCAGCCCCAGGACATAGTCTCTCGTGACCCCGTACTTGACGGCCCTCGGTCCGCCGGCGTTCAAGGCCACATTTCCTCCAAGGGTGCACACGGGCATGCTTGCCGGATCAGGAGGGTAGAAGAACCCCTTCTTCATCACTTGCTTCTGAAGGTCCGCGTTGATGACACCGGGTTGAACAACCGCACAACGGTTCGCAGTATCGATCTGGAGAATCCGGTTCATTCGCGTGAAAGACATGATCATGCCGCCCTGCCGGGCTACGGAATTTCCGCTCAGGTTGGTGCCCGCGCCTCTGGCCACGATGTTCATTCCTTCACGATCTGCCACCTTCATGATGCGGGAGACGTCTTGGGTGCTTCGAGGGAGGATCACGGCATCGGGCATGAATTCCCTGACAAAGGCGTCATAGGAATAACTGGCCAGGTCCTCCGGCTCGGTGAAAAAACCGTCTTCCCCCACAATGGCGCGCAGTTCATCCTGTACCCTCACCGGCAGCATGGTTCCGAACCTCCTTCCCTCTCGCCCTCCGCCACGGCGTTCTCCAATCTTCCGATGGAATCGATCTCGACCGCGATTCGGTCTCCCTCGCGCAGGAAGGTGCCGCCGCCCTTCCGCAGGTGCTCAATGATCTTCGGAAATTCCCCTTGTCCCACGGAAATCCCCCTGGCCCAGCCCACGCCGGCGCCCGTGCCCAGAGCAATGACATCTCCCGGGTCGAGGGTCATGATGGAGGAGAGGTACTCTATGCACCGCTCCGGTCCCCAGATGATCTGCTCCGTGCCGGTGTCCTGCATGACCCGGCCGTTCAGAAAACAGCGAATATGAAGCCCCCTGCCGTAGGGAACGAATTCCTTGGGAACGATCCAGGGCCCCAGAGGACCAAAGGTATCCCTGGCTTTTCCGGCAAGGAAATCCAGGCTGCCGTCCGCTCTGAGCATCAGATCCCGATCCGTCACGTCATTGTGGCAGGTGAACCCCGCCACGACCGCCATGGCTTCAGAGGCTTTCACGTTCCGGGACCTTCTTCCGATGACGACCGCCGGCTCCGCCTCCCAGTCGACGTAGCGCGAGCTCAACCTGATCTCCTGGGAGGGTCCGATGATGCAGTGATCGTCTCCTTTCCAGAAAAAATTGGGCCGAAAACCGGAAGAGGGAATCCCGATGCCCATCTCCCGGGCGTGGTCGTAGAAATTGAGGCCTGCGTTGATCATCTTGCCCGGCTTCACCACAGGCGCCAGGAGGGCCGCTTGATTGAGAGGGAGCCCCTCGTCCGCGGTTTCGCCGCGCTTTTTCAAGAACCGTGCAAGGCTTCGGAGAAAGGGCTGGAGTTCGAACCAAGAGTTCAGCAGTTCCCGCATGGAGCCCACATGCACCAGTCTTTCATGGGCGATGCCGGTCGCCGGGGACGGCGAAGCCTCGAGGTACGTGGAAAGGCTGCGGTGGAGATCGTGCAGCCGGGAACCCATGACGAGCCCCACCCTGTCGCCGTGCTCGGAACGGTACGTCGCCAAAGCGAACAGCGCGTTTTCCTGCAATTCCATGCTCTAGCCCCTCTCCTTACGCTGTCGACACGCCTATCCTTTGAAAGAAACTCCTCCCACCCGTTCGATGCGCTTTCGACGGAGGGCAAGATGAGCGGTCTAAATTATGATATTCGTTTAACGTCTTTTGGACCGTCCGTCAACCGTCCTTTTTTATGGCGGGAGGGCCTGTGCCGGGGTCGCAAGCCCTGTCTTCCTGAGCCTCCTCTTCCGCCTTCGGAACGAGCGCTGTTCTGGAGAACAGGCCCCATGGAGGAGGCTTTCTAAGGTTCGGCCGCTCAATCCCCTTGCCTCGGTAACGCGGCTTGGTGTAAGAAGTGAAAATCGGTTTGTCAGGAGTTCCCCCAGGGTGAATCACAAGGACAGTTTCATCAAGGCGTACCACGAGTTCAGAAGCTCCGTAGACCTGGCCAAGAGCGGCGTTCTCCCGGATATCGAGAACCTGGTGTGGTACATCCTCATGGGCGTGCCTCCTGTTCCAGCGGACCAGGAGCCGGCTGAAGAGGCCCCGGCCCTGGCGATCGACCAGAGGGTGAGCATCCTCAAAGCGGTCTTTGTGGAGGCCAACAGGAACCTGGATGAGGACTTCATCGATGAGGGACTGAGGCGCTATGACCAGGCGGGAAAAATGGCCAAGGCCCTGCTCAAGGAAACCAGCCGGGACGCGGTCCCCCAAGGCTGAGCTTTCCGCCTGGATCCTCCATCGACAACACTCCGCGCCTCCCCCTCCGTCATTTGACAGGCCTGCGAAGGTCTGCTAAAGAACCCTTTGCGCGGATGTTGAAGGCGTTGGGATAGCGATGAAGCACGGCAGCCAATGTCATTTCGACCAAGGGGAGAAAT
>JALOPA010000727.1 GCA_025454125.1 Thermodesulfobacteriota bacterium | reverse complement strand
GCTTGTTGATGTCGGCCGCGAATTTCTCATGCACCGAGTTGCTCTTGGTCCGCAGGGTGGCCATGTCCGCATCGGAGAGCTTGAAGAACTCCACTCCCATGCCCTTGGCATTGTTGTACTCCAGCTCCTCCTGGGCCTTGCCTTCCACGCGGTTCTGTTTGCACACGTCGTGGATCGTCTCGGCCAGGGTCTTCTGGAGATCGGCGGGAAGGCTCTTGACCCAGGCCTTGTTGAACAGCACGATGAAGAGGCCCTGGGCGTAGTTGATCTGGGTGAAGTACTTGCACACCTCGAACTTGTTCTGGACCCTGCACACGATCAGCGTGTGATCCAGACCCGTGATGACGCCCTGCTTCAAGGCAATGTCCGTCTCAGGCCAGGGCATGACAATGGGGTTGATCCCCCAGGCCTCGTAGCTGAGCTTGCCTACCGCAGACTCGGCAATGCGAATCTTCGCCTTGGGCAGATCCGAAAGGGTTTTGATGGGGACCGTGCTCGCCCATCCGTAGTTGCCGTAGGTGGTGATGTCAAAGGCCATGATGCCCTGGTGGTCCATGGCCATCAGAAAGTGATCCAGCAGCTTCCCGCTGTTGACGAATTTCTCCAGCTTGTCGAAGGAATCAATCAGGAAGGGAAGGTTCACCAGTCCGAATCGCGGGCCGAGGTTGGTCGAAGCCACGGAACTGACGAGCATACCCTGGATAGCGCCCATCTGGAGCTGGTTGAGCACTTCCACCTCGCCCCCCAGTATGGACAGCGGTTTGTAGTCGATGAAAATCTGCCCTTTGGTTCTCTTCCAGAGTTCATCGCGGAGGGCGAACCCCGCGTAGGTTCCTTTCAGAACCGGGTGGGATACGTTGGAGACAATGACTTTGTATTTTGCGCCGGAGGGGTCGAAATCAGGTTTCCATTTCGCTAGAGGATCCTCTTTCTTCTTCTCCTGAGCCAAGGCCAGGCCGCTGAAGAAGAAAATCCCAACCATGAGGACCGTGACATACCAGAAAAGATTCTTCTTGCCCACTTTGTACTCCTTTCTCCTGAGTGGTTAAAGGTTGACGACAAAGCCGGTTCCCAATCTCTTTTTCCGCATGGCATGACCGGATTGAAACAAAGTTTACTTTTGATGTCAAGAAAATAAAGCTAAAATGAAGCTACATCCTAGCCACGCCACTTTGTAGCATCCGCTCCAGGTTCTCCATCACCCCCTTTCGCCACCGCGCCTGGGAGAACCGGGGAAGCCCTGGGCCGACCACACAGGATCGAAGCATCGGTGGTCCCGGCAACCCTTCAGTTCCCCAAGGTCATGCGATCGTTTTTTAAAAAGTGAGCTTTACTTCTAAACGTCGGTTTCGTAAAGAATCGTCACCCCGGCTCCCGGCTTTCGCCGGGACAGGGTCGCCGGGGTCCAGAAGAGATTGTCAATTCCTGGATTCCGGCTCTTGTCCGCCTCCGGCGGGTCCGCCGGAATGAGGGAGCGCGTCACTCCCGGGCTTTCTGGGAGATCCTTAAATGCCTTTCGACAGAATCTTGTCGTCTTTGGCAAGCCTGGCCTGAATTCCTTTGCTGATTTGATAGGACCGGCTGAAATCGGACCAGAACTCCTTGTCCTTTTCCTTCCAGCCGGGACCGAATTTCTCGTCAAAGAAGTCACCCAGTTTTTCGAAGAGCAATTTCCAGGTCGGTTCTCCTGCGGCTTGGGCCGCCAGGAGGTCGTTGAGGATCTGGTCGATTTCCGCCAGTTTTTCTTTCGGAAGATAGGAGATCGCGCCTTTGCGAACAGAGGCCAGGAGAGTCTCCGCGTTCAAGGCGTGGGCGGTGAGCATGACCGTTGGAATTCCTTTTTCAACGGTCTTGTCGAGCAGCGTCAGCCCGTCCACCCCCATGATGTCGAGGATGGCGAGGTCATAGGTATCGGTGTCGATTTTTTTCACCGCAGTCTTGAAGTCTTGCGCCCGGTCCACTTTCGCCATTTCCAGCGCTTCAGCGATGGTGTCCAGAACGTCTTCTTCATCGTCCACGGCCAGGACTCTCAGTCCTTTGAGGTAGGATTTTTTCTCTGCCATCGGTTCGGGCCTCCTTTGGATCGAGGGAAAGGGAAATAAGTGTTCACAGACCTGACGCAAAGTCTTTTCGGGCCGCAGTATAAAAGAGCCTTGAGCACCTGTCAAGGCATGATCAAAAAAATTGAAAGATCTTGACACTTCAAAGGACGCGGTGCTAGTGAATGAATGATCATTCAGTTCATGAAATCCGCCCGGGCGGATTTTATACTGCGCCCCTTCGGGGCTTCGCTCCTCGGGAAAGCGAGAAGCCCCTCAAACGTGATGAAATCGCATGGGAGGATCGCATCGGGTAGATCCAAGGCCATGAAGACTCGAAACGGGGAAAAATACTTCAGGATCATCAACGCGGCGACCAAGATCTTCGCCAAGAAAGGCTTTTTCCAGGCCAAGGTCTCCGACATCGCCCGCGAGGCCCAGGTCGCGGACGGGACCATCTATCTCTACTTCGAA
>JALOPA010000726.1 GCA_025454125.1 Thermodesulfobacteriota bacterium | reverse complement strand
GACCCCCTGGAACTGTGGGACAGCCCTCCCTTTGAGCCGGTGGTCAAGGAGGGGCGAATCATTGCCCGGGGCTCCACCGACGACAAGGGCAACATGTTCATCCCCATCCTTGTGGCTGAAGCCATGTTGAAGACCGGCGGCAGGCTGCCCGTGAACGTCAAGTTTCTCTTCGAAGGGGAAGAGGAAATCGCAAGCCCTTCTCTGCCGAACTTGATCGCGAAGAACAAGGACCTGCTCTCCTGTGATGTGGTTCTGAGTGCCGACGGCGGGCAGTGGGCTGAAGACCAGCCGGCGGTGTGTTTGGGCACCAGGGGGGTCACTTCGGTCTTTGTGGATGTGCAGGGTCCGGATCACGATCTGCACTCGGGGATCTATGGCGGTTCTATCGCCAACCCGATCCACGCCCTGGTGCAGATCCTGGATTCCCTCCACGATCCGGACGGAAGAGTTTCAGTGAAAGGGTTTTATGACGATGTGCGCTCCCTCACCAGGGAGGAGCGGGACCAGCTGGAGCGGATTCCTTTTGATGAGGCGGCGTACCTTCGCGAGACCGGGTCGGTTTCCCTTTTTGGTGAAAAGGGATTCACGACGTATGAACGGATCGGGGCCAGGCCGACCCTCGAAATCAACGGGATATGGGGAGGGTTCCAGGGAGAAGGAACCAAAACCGTGCTCCCGAGCATGGCCCATGCCAAGATTTCCTGCCGTCTGGTGGCGGATCAGGATCCGGCGAAGATTGCCGATCTCGTCCTGCAGCACCTTCGTCGGGTTGCGCCTCCGGGTGTTAAAGTGATGACGGCCAAGTCGGAGAGCGGGGCAGGGCCTTACCTCATCCCACCGGACCACGCCGGGCTCCGGGTGTCTTATTCCGTGCTCAAGGACCTCTACGGCAAGGAACCCTACTGGGTCCGGATGGGCGGAACAATCCCTGCAAACGCGATGTTCCTGTCGCTTCTCGGGGCCTACACCATTGTTTTTGCCTTCGGCCTCAATGACGAATTGCAGCATTCGCCGAACGAGTTCTTCCGGGTCTCAAGCTATGAACGGGGCCAGAAGGCTTATGGAATGCTTCTGGAGCGGCTCGCGCAATAGCTGAGAAACACAGGAACCGCTCTTCGCGGATACGGTAGGGGTGACGATGAATTCCCGCAAATTCATCTCCTCGGCAAAGAGCAGAACAAGGGAAGGGATCCGGTTTCTCCGGGGCGATCTGTGGAGGATCCGGGAAAAGGACCTTCCGCGACCGAAGTCTTTGCTGTTGAGGTCTTTGAGGGTCGTGGTTCTCTCCATTCGCGGGATTTCCAGCGAGAGAGTCGCCTTGAGGGCTTCGGCGCTGACCTTCTACTCCCTCCTCTCCGTTGTCCCTGTGGCCGCAATGGTCTTCGGGATCGCCAAGGGCTTTGGCTTTGAAAGAACACTCGAAACGCTTCTGCTGAGCAGCCTGGAGGGACAGGAGGAGGTCGTCCGCAGAGTCGTGGATTTCGCTCACGCGCTCCTCGAGGATGTGAAGGGAGGGTTCATTGCAGGTCTGGGGCTTCTCATCCTCTTCTACACCATCATCAAGATCCTGTCGAACATCGAGAACGCCCTCAACGACATTTGGGGCATCAAGAAGCCCAGGAGCCTGAGCCGGAAGATCACGGACTATCTCTCGGTGATGCTGATCGGGCCTGTGCTCTTCTTCATGTCCAGCACCCTGACCGTGTTTATCTCCAGCAGCGTGCAGCAACTCGTTCAGGAAACATCCGTCCTGAAGGTGGTCAGCCCGGGCATCTCCTTTCTCCTCCAGTTCCTGCCTTACATCTCCCTGTGGTTTCTTTTTTCCTTTGTCTATATCTTTATCCCCAACACGAAGATCAAGTGGAGCTCCGGCATCCTGGGAGGGATCATCGCGGGAAGCCTCTACCACATCTTCCAGTTCTTCTACATCAGCCTGCAGATCGGCGTGGCCAAGTACAACGCCATCTACGGGGGCTTTGCCGCCCTCCCTCTCTTCTTTATCTGGATGCAGACCGGATGGCTCATCGTGCTCTTCGGCGCAGAAATTGCGTTCGCTCACCAGAATGTGGAAACCTATGAGTTTGAGCAGGAGTGCCTGACCGTGAGCCACGCCTTCAAGAGGCTGCTCTCCCTGAGGGTGCTTCATATGATGGTGAGGGATTTCTGGCGGGGAGAAAAGCCCTACACGTCGCGTCAGATCGCCCATGACCTGGAGATCCCGATTCGGCTGGTCAACGAGATTCTGTTCGAACTGGTCGCTTCAGGGCTGGCCTCGGAAGTCAAGACGGACGAGGGGCGAGGAGTCGCCTATGAGCCCGGGCGGGACCCGGACACCATGACCATCAAGAACGTGATCGATACGCTGGAGCACCACGGGAGTGACGAGATCCCTGTGGCGCAGTCGGAAGAGCTTTTAGATCCGCCCCGAATCTTTTGACCACCTCCTCCACGGTAAGGGCCCTTTTCTCGTCCCCCTGAATGTCGAACTTCACCTTCCCTTCATGGAGCATGATCATCCGGTTCCCGTAGCGGATCGCCTGCTGCATGTTGTGGGTGACCATGATGGTGGTGAGATGGTTTTCCCTCACGATCTTCTCCGTCAGTTCGATGACGCGCTGGGCGGTCTTGGGATCGAGCGCGGCCGTGTGTTCATCCAAAAGAAGAAGTTTGGGGAGAGACAGGGTCGCCATGAGCAGCGTCAGGGACTGGCGCTGGCCCCCGGAGAGAAGGCTGACCGAGTCTTTCAGACGGGTTTCGAGACCCAGATCGAGGCCTTTCAGGGTTTCCTTGTAGAACTCTCGCCGGGATTTCGTGACGCCCCAGCGCAGTCCGCGAGGCTTGCCCCTCAAGTCCGCCATGGCCAGGTTTTCCTCAATGGTCATGGAAGAGGCCGTGCCCATCAGGGGGTTCTGGAAAATCCTTCCGAGGTACATCGCTCTCCGATGCTCCGGGAGCCGCGTTACGTTCCTGCTTTCTATGAAGATATCGCCTCCGTCCGGAAGATAGGTGCCCGCGATCAGGTTGAGAAGCGTGCTCTTTCCAGCTCCGTTTGACCCGATGATCGTCACAAAGTCTCCCTTGTGAGCTTCCAGATCAATGCCGTTGATGGCCACCTTTTCGTCGACGGTGTTTGGATTGAAAGTCTTCTTCAGGCCCTTGATGACGAGCATCTTCTTCATAGCGCCACTTCACACGCCTCGGAGGTGAATCTTGGTCTCTTTGCCATGCTTGATCGCAGGAAACCCAAGGGCCAAGATGACCATAAGGCCCGTAGCCATCTTCAGGTCGGTAGGAGCCAGACCCAGCCAGAGTCCTACCGTGATGATGAGGCGATAAATGACGGAGCCCACAATAGCCGCGAGCGTGTTCATGCTGACCGTCTTGACGCGCAGCAGAGTCTCACCGATGATGATGGCTGCAAGTCCCGCGACGATCATTCCGATACCCATTCCAATGTCCGCAAATCCTTGGTGCTGGGCCACCAGGGAGCCTGAAAAGGCGACAAAGGCGTTGGATATGCCCAGCCCCAGGATCGTCATGTTATCCGTGTTTACGCCCAAGGTTCGAATCATCTGTTCGTTGTCGCCGGTCGCCCTCATGGCCAGACCC
>JALOPA010000045.1 GCA_025454125.1 Thermodesulfobacteriota bacterium | reverse complement strand
ATGACATAAAGCTCTATCCGTTCTCAGCCCTTGCGTGTCCTACGTTCACCCTTGGTGAGGCATTTTCTGCCGGGCTTTCCTGTTCAACGACGCCCCTGGAGGGGGGAGGGAAAATCGAATTTCATCTCAGAAATCTCGACCCCTTTGCCAAACAAGTTAAAACCTCTTTCCTCTTTCCCAGGGAGTTCTATTGTCCGCGACCGGAGATTTCGCTCACCCTCGAACCCATGGAGTCCAAGGAGATCCCCTTCAGCATCTTGCGCGCTACGGCCCTCCCAGGAGCCCGTTATCCGGTTTTCTGCATTCTGGAGTTCGAAAACCAAAAAGGCCACCATAGCCTCATCTGCCCCGGCGAGATCCGGTTCATGGAGGGAGGAACCTGGTTCAAGAGAACTCGCTGGTATTGGCTGGGGGGATGGTCCGCACTGGTGCTTCTGGGGATTGCGTTTAGGAAATGGCTATACTTACCGGGTTTTACTGAAGAAAAAATTTGACATGCTTTAAGAAATATTATAGAAATTTGATGCTGTTTATGGTCTAATACCCAGTGTTCCTGTCCTTCTGCTGTGCAAAATCCTTTGCGAGAAAGAGGAGGATGACATGAAACCAAGATTCAAAACCGCCTTGATCCTCACGCTCTTGTGCCTCGGGGTCTTGGCCGCCGGCGCGTCCGCCGGCGCAGTAGCCCCTATCGCCAAGATCACCCAGTTCAAAGGCGAGGTGCTGATCGTCTCCGGGGACCAGGTTTCCAAGGTGACCAGCGTCGGGCAAACCATTAACGACGGCGACGCGGTCCAGACCAAAGACGGCGAGGCCCAGATCACCTTCAACGATGGCGCCCTCATGACCATCCGGCCTTACACCAGCACCGTGATCCAGGAAGCCGAGGAGCAGAGCGGATGGTTCCTCTTCAAAGCCAAGAATCTGGTCCGCAGAATCACCTGCCAGGTCGGAAACCTCTGGTTCAAGTCCGGCGCTTCCGCCAGGAAGAACTACCTCCAGAGCCCGACCGCCGTGTGCGGTCTGCGCGGCAGCGCCACAGAATGGGGCTTCAACAACGTGATGACCTATATGAACCAGACAGACGGCGGGTCCGATGTCTCGGGCACTGTCCAGAAAGTGACTGCCGACTTTTTCAGGGGTCTCCAGGAAAATGCACAGCAGAATGCAGGGCAGAACTCGGTTTTTAACAAGGTGAACGATGCTTACAACAAGTCGGAACAGGCCCGGAAAACCGGAACACCTCTGGATCAGGCAGGAGCCAAGGTCGCGGCCCTTCAAGCCATTCAAGCGTCTCTCCAGGCGATCCTGAGCAACCCGAATCTGCCGCAGGAAGCCAAAGACATCCTGAATGCCACCCTCCAGAGAGTCAATTCGGATCTCAACAATGCCCAAAACCAGTTAAACGCTTTGGGTGGCCAGACCACGACGACGGTGGCGCCTACAACGACAACAACGGGCACGGAAACATCGGCCACCACGACCGTGACCACACAGGCGCCGACCACCACCACGGTGTCTATTCCGATAACAACGACGACGACGAGCGTCACCACAACGACAACCACCTCAGCGGCGAGCCCGTCTTCCGCTTTCTAGAGGGGGCGGCTGAGGCAGAGAAAGGAGCGCACTTATGAGAAAAGGCATGATTCTTGGCTGCGTTGTGCTGGGTCTCGTAATGTTCCTCTGTTCAGAGGTCACGGCCCAAACATCCGTTGACACGGTCCGAGCTGAAAACGCTTTGGCGGTATCCTCAACGCCAGGCGGCAAGATCACTTACGGCAACCTGAAGGTTATCCCTGCCCTTGCGCTCGAAGCCGTCTACGACGACAACATCTATTTGACAAACGGCAGCAACGACACCACGGAACAGAAGGTGTCTGACTGGATCTATCACCTCAAGCCGGCCATCACTTTCGACTACACCCTTCCGGGCCGGGGCGGGATTCAGCTCGGTTATCTTGGTGATTTCGCCTATTACGCGGACACGGACTTCAACAACTGGAAAAACAATACCGGGTTTGTCAACTTTGACTATCAGGCTCCGGCCGGGCTCGTCCTGGGCCTCAATAACGTCTACGCCGACCTCTCCGACCCCTACGGCGGACCGAACCAGTTCGGCCTCGGCCAACCTCAGACCAAGCGGTGGCTCAACAACTTGAACACCAAGGCCGGTTGGAACTTTTCCAACCAGTTCATGGTCCTCGGCTACTACAACTATTACATCCAGGACTACGACGCGGAGTCGGATTTCAGCCAGGACTGGGACGTGAACGAATTCGGCCTCGGTCTTCAGGCGCGGGTGAGCGGAAAGACCTGGGCCTTTCTCAGGTACCATTACGGGTACCAGGATTTCTACTCCACGCCTGACGGCTCAGGGGTGACGGATCAGAACAATGCCAATTTCGACTACAACAGGGTGAGTGCGGGTCTGACCTGGGACTCGGGCGCCAAGTTCAGCGGAGAACTCAACTTCGGCTATATCTGGGTGAACTACGACAATGAGTTCGACCCTCTGGGAAACCGCTATGAGAACGAGAACACCTGGAACGCCGCCACCAGCATCAATTATTTCGCCACGTCGACGACAACGCTGTCGCTGGCTATCGCCAGGTCCTTGAGAAACACCGGGTCGAACACGGCCCAGTTCTACACGGATACCGGCATTTCCCTCGGCTTGGCCCAGGTCTTCCTGCAGAGGTTCACCTTGACGGCGCAAGCCGCCTACGCCCGATATGACTACAACCTTCCGGCAAACCCCTTTGAACAGCAGGACAATTATCTTGGAAGCATCGGCCTCAACTACAAGATCTGGGACTGGCTGAATGCGGGCGTGGCGTACACGTACCTGAAAAAAGAGTCGAATTATCCGGAAAACGATTACACGGACAACAGGGTTCTCTTCTCTTTGAGAGCGGTCTACTAGGAGGCATCCAGCGACTTTTTTTCAGGTCGAACGATCTTCCGTGAACGGCACCGACACGCAGCAGGAAGGGGTCCTCAGGACCCCTTCTTTCTTTGCCCCAAAGAAATTGCCCTTGCAATTTCACCCGGTATGTTAAAAAATATTTTGTCTGGTTTCACGCTTGAGAACCAGGAAGGAAACTTCATGCGACCCATTGCCTTGATATCTCTTTTGATGTTTCTAGCCGCTGCCTTGTTCCTTGGCGCCTGCGCCGGCGGGGGCGGTGAGGTGGTGAAGGTCACCCCGGTCCAGACCGGTCCGCTGGGCGGGCTCAAACCGGAAGATCGCGCCAAACTCGATGAAATCAAAAAGAGCACCGGACAGGAACCCGTGGATCCGACGATCAGCGCCATCCTGGAGGAGACCCCTCATTTCAGCATCACCGAGTATCTGAGAAAGCATCCGGAGGTGACCGGCCAGGCGGGTCAGGACTACCGTGTGGGCGGCTATGACGTGCTCAGCATTACGGTGTATGAAGAAAAGGATCTCTCCAGGGAGGCCGTGCGCGTCTCCGCGGATGGATATCTTTCCTTTCCTCTGATCGGCCGCGTCAAGGTGGACGGCCTCACCACAGCGGAAATCGAAAAACTCATCGCCCAGAAGCTGGCGGAGGGGAAATACCTGCTCGACGCCCATGTGTCGGTGATGGTTACCGACTACAAGAGCAAGAAGTACCTGGTCCTCGGGTCCGTGAAGAACCCGGCCAGCTATCCTCTCCAGGCTCAAGAGCGGGTTCTCGACGCGATCTCCAAAGCCGGGGGCCTGGAGTTCCAGAAAACCGGGAAAAAGGGGATGATCATCCGAACGGAGAATCCCAACACGGCCCAGGAACGCAAGATCGTCATCAACTTCGATCTCATGGGGCTCCTCAAAGGCCGAGACCAGGTCTCGAACGTCTTCCTTTTTGACAAGGACGTGCTCTATGTTCCGCCGGCCGAGCACTTCTACATCATCGGCCAGGTCAAACAGCCCGGGTCCCATCCCATCACCGACCGGGAAATCACCCTCGTGGAAGCCATCAGCATGGCCGGCGGGTTCACGCCCATTGCCGCCAGAAACCGGACCCGGATCATCCGCGTGGAAAACGGGGTCGAAAAGATCCTCGAGGTCCAGGTGGACGCCATCACGGATGCCGGCAAGAAAATCCAGGACGTGCTGATCCAACCCAACGACATCATCTTCGTGCCTGAGAGCTTTTTCTGATGGACGAACCTGCACAAGAAAGAATCGACCTTCGGGATTACCTGCGCGTTTTCCTGAAACGCCGGTGGACGGTCCTTGCGGTTTTCGCCGTGACCGTCCTGACCGTGACCATCCACGCCTTCACGGCAACGCCCGTTTACAAGGCCACGACCCGCCTCATCATCGACAAGGAAAACCCCAATGTCGTCTCCATCCAGGAGGTCATGGCCGTGGACGCTTCCGGCACAGACTACTATCAGACCCAGTACAAGATCATCGAGAGCCGCTCCGTGGCCCGGGAAGTGGTTCGCCGCCTCAACCTCCACGACAGCGAGGAGTTC
Source organism: Thermodesulfobacteriota bacterium (assembly GCA_025454125.1). The sequence goes on along the minus strand of JALOPA010000045.1, from coordinate 4,177 downwards.
TCTCCAAAGCCGAAGGACACCTTGCTTTCGAACGTGAAGGCCTTTGTCGTCGACACCGTTTCCTCCGCAGCAGATGCCGTGGCCTCCCTGTTCCGTCGGGAGAAGGCACCGGGCGAGCCCTCGGAGCAGGAAGAGGCGGACAACAGGCTCATCTCGACATTCCTGGAAAAAATCGACGTCAGCCCCATCCGGAACAGCCGGCTGGTGGACGTGAGCTTCGAGGCCAAGGATCCGGTTCTCTCCGCCAAGATCGTCAACACCCTCACCGCCGCCTACATCGACCAGAACCTCGAAACCAAACTGAAAGCGGTGCAGGATGCGGTCCGCTGGCTCCAGACCCGGATCGAGGAAGAGCGCAAGAAGGTGGAAAAGGCGGAACAGGCCCTGCTCCAGTACAAAGAGCAGCACGACATTGTCACGGATTTTTCGAGCGACGTGGAAAAGGTGACCGCCCAGAAGCTGGCCCAGCTCAACACCCAGGTGGTGGAAGCCGAATCGCGGCGGGTGGAAGCGGAAACCCGCTACCAGCAGGCCTCGGCCATGTCCGGTTCTCCGGAGATGCTGGACTCTGTTCCCGAAGTGTTGAACAACGACCTGATCCGGCAGATCAAATCCATGGAGGTGGACCTCTACAAGCGCATGTCCGAGCTCTCGAAGAAGTACGGCGAGCAGCACCCCCAGATGATCGCCATCGAGTCCGAGCTCAAGACGCTTCAAAAGAGAAAGGCCCAGGAAATCACCCGGGTCATCAACTCGCTGCGCAACGAGTACAAGGTGGCCGAGGCCAGAGAGAAATCCCTCAAGGCCGCCCTCGAGAAGCAGAAGAGGGAGTCCCTCGATCTCAATCAGAAGGCCATCCAGTACACCGTGCTCTCGCGGGAGGCGGAGAGCGCCAAGCAGATGTACGACCTCCTCATCAAGCGCTTCAAGGAAACGTCTCTCACCGAAGACATGCGCACCGGCAACATTCGCATCATCGACCGGGCCGAAGTCCCCAAGACCCCGGTGCGGCCCAGAAAGATGTTCAACATCCTCCTGGCCGTGCTCCTGGGGTTGGTGGCCGGCACAGGGCTGGCCTTTTTCTTCGAGTACCTGGACAACACCATCAAGCTCCCTGAGGACATCCAGAAGTACCTCCGTGTGCCTTACCTGGGGCCCGTGCCGGCCATGGCTCTGGACGGCAAACCCGAGGGCGACGACAGGCCGGAACTGGTCACCCTCCATTCTCCAAAGTCCACGGCCAGCGAAGCCTACCGGGGGATCCGGACGAGCATTCTTTTTTCTTCGGCCGAAAAGCAGCCCCAGGTCCTGCTCGTCAGCAGCGCCGCACCTCAGGAAGGAAAAACCAGCACCGCTTTGAACCTGGCGATCACCATGGCGCAAACCGGGGGAAAGGTCATCCTCCTCGACTGCGACATGCGAAAACCCTCGGTTCACAAGGTCTTCGGCCTTCCCAGGGACAAGGGAATGTCCAGCATCCTGGTGGGCAACTGCGAGGTCAAAGACGCCCTGCTCAACACGCCGGTTCCAAACCTCGACATGATCCCCTGCGGCCCCATTCCCCCCAATCCCTCGGAGATCCTGGGGTCGCCGCGAATGGCCAGGCTGCTGGAGCTGCTTCGGAAGTCCTACACCCGGGTGGTGATCGACACGCCGCCGATCACCGCGGTGACGGATGCCGTGGTCATCGGCAGGCTGGTGGACGGAGCCGTGGTGGTGGTTCGCGCCGGTGCGACGCCGAGGGAAATCGTTCGAAACGGCCTGGTTCAGCTCAAGGCCGTGAGCAGTCCGATCCTGGGCGTTGTCTTGAACGGCGTGGACATGGACCGCGACGGCTACTACTACTATCAGTACTACTATTATTACTACGGTGAGGACGGGACCAAGAAAAAGCGGGTCCACACCAAGAAGCGATCCAAGATCGGGTACGGTCAAGAGGCCGACCATTGATCGACCTCCACTGCCACATCCTGCCCGGCCTCGACGACGGGTCGAGCTCTGCGGAAGAAAGCCTGGCCATGGCTCGGCTGGCCCTTGAGGACGGCATTCACACCATCGTCGCCACCCCTCACACTTCAGACGGCGTTTACGACGTGCCCCTGGCGGAAATCATCCGAAGCGTAGGCTCGTTTCGAGAGCTTTTGCGCTCAAGCGGCCTCGCTCTGAAAATCTGCGTGGGAGCCGACATTCACCTGTGCCCGGGGATGACGGAAAAGATCAGGAAGGGCGAGCTGGGCACCCTCAACGATACGGGCAAGTATGTTCTCCTGGAACTGCCGCCTCAGACCCTCCCGTCCGGTGTCAGAGAAGAAATCTTCAGCCTCAAGATGGCGGGCATCACGCCCATCATCACCCACCCCGAGCGGCACCCCGCGATCCTGAGGGACATGAACCTTCTTTATGATTTCATTGTCATGGGGGCCCTGAGCCAGATCACCGCCATGAGTCTCACCGGCGAATTCGGGCAAGGGGTGAGGGGGTGCTCTCAAGAGCTCCTGAAACACCGCCTCGTTCACGTCATTGCCACCGATGCCCATTCCGCGGAGAACCGTCCGCCCCTTCTGTCCAGAGCCGCCCATGAGGCAGCAGAGCTCACGGGCAGCGACTCGCTGGCCGCTTCTCTGGTGGAAGGCCTCCCCGCCAAAATCCTGGCCGGCGAACCGGTGGAAATCCCCGAACCCATGCGCGTCAAACGCTCTAGCTTCTAGTGCCTCTCACCACAGAGCATGTCTGAGTGACGAGTAACGAGTGACAAGGGACGAGATCAAAGCGCTAGCGCGTTGCTGAAAAACGCAGTTCTCCGGTGACTCCCGCGGAGGCGGGAGTCCAGAAAAGCAAGGAAAGACTGGATTCCCGCCTGCGCGGGAATCACATCAAAGACTTCAAAGACAGGCTTTTCGGTGGCCTGCCAGCTCGTCACTCGTTACTCGTCACTTGTCACTTTCTTGCGCCTCTGTGGCGAAGGCTTCTTTCAGGGGGCGACGTTGAGCTTCTGCCCCACCTGGAGGGATTGTTCCGGCCTCATGTTGTTCAGGCGGCGAAGCTCTTCCACGGTCAGGTTGTAACGGAGGGCGATGCGGAAAAGATTTTCCCCGGGAGCGACCGTGTGAACCTTTGTGTTGCCGGGTTTTGCCGGCGCTTTGGGTGAAGGCGTTGGAGCAGGGACGGCCGGGGCGGGGACTTCCGGCTTTTTCTTTGCTGAAGCCGCTTCTTCCTTGATTTGGTTGATGTCCTTTTCCAGATGGCTGAGCCGCTCGTTCAGGTTCCGCGTCAGAGTGTCCAGCTTTTCCTGAACCTGAGGCGCTTCTTTCGCTCGGCTTTCCAGCTTCGCCATCCTTTCCTCTAAGATCCCTATCCTCTTGAGAAGAGGCTGAAGATCCACCTCAGGGCTCTTCTTCTCTTCCTGCGACATGAAAAAGAGCACCGCAAGCACCAGGGCCAGCGCCACAATGCCCGCCCACACCAGGGGCTTGCGGCTTTTTTGCCTTGGCGCAAACCCTCTCCTGCTCTGTCCTTGCTCTTCCTGGACCGCCCCTTCTTCGAGGGTCTCCTGCTGGACCAGATCCTGCTCAAAGCTTTCAATCGCTTCAGGGAGCGTGTCGTAAATGGACGTGAGTTTCTCAATGCCCAAAAGCGTCAAGAGGGCCATGATGTTTTTCGGCACCTGGGCCAATTTCACGGACCGTCCTTCCTCCTTGGCCCACTTGAAAAAGGAAATGAGCGTTGCAATACCCCGGCTGTTGATGTACTCGAGGTCCCTCATCATGAGGACAACGTTCCTCTTTCCCGTCTTTTTGACCTGCTCAAAGCCTTCGTAGAGCTCCTCGATGGCAAAGGAGTCAATCCTCGCCGCCAAAGCCACGATCACCACGTCCCTGTCTTCCGTAATGGTCATTCGGAGAGCCATAGGTCTACGCCCTGTCTTTCAAAAGTTCTTGCCTAATCCCAACCCCTCGTATATAGCCAACTCTTGGATATCTCCCAACCCATGCGTTTGGTCATATCCAAATTCGAATCTCGAAATCCGAATTTCGAAACAAATGGAAAAAACCAATATTCCAATGTTCAAAACAAAAATAAGGGGGTATGCGGTTTTCGGTCATTTGAATTTGGGTTCTTCTGTATTGTTTCGGATTTCGTGCTTCGGATTTCGGATTTGAACCTCCTCCTGAGCTTG
>JALOPA010000044.1 GCA_025454125.1 Thermodesulfobacteriota bacterium | reverse complement strand
CCTCTGATGCCGATGTCGGCTTTGTGCACGCCGGTACCCGGATCAACCACGAAACCCCCTCTGATGACCAGATCATATCCAGGCATGTTCAGACCTCCTCGCCCAAAGTTGTACTATAATTATAACAATAAATCTTTATGGTCAAGCCTTATTTCTTTTTCCGCTTTGATTTCTCTTAAACCTTATTGTTTTCAAGGCTTCTCAAGCTCGGGTCTCATATCCTGCCAAGGGCCTTCAGAACCTTTTCCGGCGTGACAGGGGTCTCCGTGAATCGAACCCCGATGGCGTCGTAAATCGCGTTCAGAATCGCCGGAGCCACACAACAAGTGGGCCCTTCCCCGGTCTCTTTGTTCCCGAAAGCCGAATTAGGGTCATAGCTTTCTACGGACTGAGTGTCCATGGGCGGCATGTCCATGGCCGTGGGGATCTTGTAATCGTGGAAATTGGGATTCAGCATCCGGCCGTCCTTGTCAACGACCATCTCCTCATAGAGCGCCTGTCCTATTCCCATGGAGATCGCCCCCTGCACCTGGCCTTCGACCGACATGGGGTTGATGGGCTGGCCGCAGTCGCCTGCTTCCCAGTACTTCGTAATACGGATCTGCCCTGTCTCCAGATCCACCTCGACTTCGGCAACCTGGGCAGAGAAACCGAATGCGGGGGAAGGGCCGATGAGCTTTCCCTGATAGTCCCCCACGGGTTGGGGTGGAGTATATTCGCCTACCCCAAAGAGTGTCCCCAGTGAATTTTGATACTTGCCCACCGCCTCGAAAAAGGGGATGCTCTTCCTCGAATCATAAATAGAATAGATCCGGCCGCCCGAGCACTCCAAGTGCTCCGGCCTGACTTCGAGCTCCAGGGCCGCTGCTTCCAGGAGTTTTCTTCTGGCTTCCATGGCTGCATTTTTCACGGCATGGCCGCAACCGTGGGTGACCCGGCTGTCATAAGTGCCGTTGTCCATGGGCGCCAGAAGCGTGTCCTGGCAAATCAAATTGATCTCCTTGTAGTCCAAACCCAGGACTTCCGCCGCCATCTGCGCCAGAACTGTGTTCGCCCCCTGTCCGATGTCCGTCGCCCCCACGAAAAGAGTCACCCCGGCCTCTGTGTCAATTCGAACGTTTGCCGTAGAATGGGGCCGGTAGCTCCGGTAGAGCAGGTAGGCACCCCCCGAGCTGTAATGACCTCCCCCCATCCCAATCCCTCGGCCGAAAGGCAGTTTGCCGTATTTCTCGAGGAACCCGGAGCGCTCCGCCACGGACTGGAGGCACTTCTTGTACTCACTGTGGCCGACCGACACGACGCTCTTTGTTTGATACCCGGTTTCCACAGCATTGATATAGCGCACGTCAAAAGGACTGATCCCGAGTTTATTCGCCGCCTCATCCAGCAGGCTTTCAATGGCAATCCGCACCTGAACTCCCGCCAGCCCTCTCTGCGCCCCGCAGGTGGGCTTGTTGGTGTACACCCTTCGGCCGTTGAATCGAAGATTGGGCACTTTGTAAGGCAGTTGAGTCAGGGCAGCGGTGAACCAAAGCACCACCAAACCCCAACTGCTGTGGGCACCCCCGTCCAGAGTCGTGTCAAAATCGAGCAAGGTGATTTTCCCGCCCTTCTCAAAGCCCATCTTCACTTTCATGACCGCCGGATGCCGGCCTTTATTCTGGTAGAACACCTCTGCGCGATCATAGGTGATCTTCACCGGCCTCCCCAGCTTTCGGCTCAGAATGGCAGCCACCAGAGCGGCAGGGGTCACTTCTGTCTTGCCTCCAAACCCTCCACCTACATAGGGAACGACGATCCTCACCTTCTCCTGGGGGATGCCCAATGCCCTGGAGACCGTGCCCTGTGTATAATGGGGCAATTGGATGCAGGTGTAGAGGGTCAGCTTACCTGTTTCAGGATGGAAATCGGCCAAGGCCGACTGAGGCTCCAGGAACCCGCCTTGGATATACTGTGAGGTGTAGGTCCCTTCAACCACCGTATAGCTTTTCTTCAAGGCCTCATCCACATTCCCGAAATGCTGGTACCCGGAAACATGGACGTTTTCATGGGCAAAGTCATGGATTCGGATATCGTCCTGAGCCATCGAGGCCAGAGGATCGACGAGCACGGGAAGGGGCTCATAGTCCACTTCAATGAGATCCAGAGCCTCTTCGGCCGTTTCTTCGTCAATCGCTGCCACGGCCGCGACCCCCTCCCCAAAGTAGCGGACTTTCTCGACTGCCAGCGGAGTCTCTGTGGGCAGGTGATTGTTCACGGAAAACGGGGTGGGGGAATCCTTGCCTGTGATGACCGCGAGGACACCCGGAAGCGCACGCGCCTTAGAGGGATCGATCCTCTTGATATAGGCGTGGGCCATGGGGCTCGGTTTGATTTTGGCGTACACCGTGCCCCGAAGCACCATGTCGTCCGTAAACAGGGCTTTTCCGCGTACCTTGTCCGTGGCATCCACACGGGGTACGCTCTTTCCCACCATAGAAAACTTCTTTCTCTGATCCGTCATGATGTGCGCCCCCTCCTTAGTCTAAGGCCTTTCCCTGTTCCTTCGCTACCGCGGCCACCGCTTCAATAATCTTCGCATATCCCGTGCAGCGGCACAGATTCCCCGACAGTCCGCGCCGGATTTGATCCTCTGTGGGAGTTGGGTTTTGATCCAGCAACGCCTTCGCGGACAGCACCATCCCGGGGGTGCAAAAGCCGCACTGAATGGCTCCATGATTCACAAAGGACTGCTGCACCGGATGGAGAACCCCGCCCCGGTCCAGTCCTTCGATGGTCGTGACCTCCTTGCCCTGGCATGAGATGGCAAGGGTTAAACAGGAAAGGATGGGCTTTTGGTTGACCAGCATCGTGCAGGTTCCGCAATCCCCGTGCCCGCATCCTTTCTTGGTTCCTGTAAAACCGAGCTGTTTGCGGAGCACATCCACCAGAAGATCTCTGGGGGAGATCATGACCTCATAGGCCATGCCGTTCACCTGTAACCGTATCACCTGCTTCATAAGCTATTCTCCCGTTCTCAATTCATGGTACGCCGCTTGGGCCGGCATCCGTGACTGTTCTTGCGCTTAGGGGATCGCGCTCAAGACCTCCTTAAGAGTTCGCTTGGACAGAACCTGGACGATTTCCCTGCGATACGCGGCAGCGGCCCTGAAATCATCAATAGGCCGCGACTCCGCAGCACAGGTTTCCGAAACCTTGTCCAACAGTGAATCCTCAGGCACCTTGCCCTTGAGCATCCCTTCGGCTTTGCGGGCCCTGAGAGGGGCAGGCGCCACAGCGCCCAGAACGATCCGCACGTCCCTCACTTTGCCGCTCCCCGGCTCGATGGCAAGGTTCACCGCTACGTTCACCATGTCGATTTCCATGGCGCCCCTGAGGCCCATGATCCGATAGCGGCTTGCCGAGTTGGGCCACGGCTCTTCGAGAACAAAGCTTTCCAGAAATTCGTCTGCTGCGAGGGCTGTCTCCCGATTGCCCAGGATGAACTCCTCAAGAGGCATTTGGCGGGCGCCCTTTTGGCTCACCAGGTTGACCCTGGCACCCAGGGCAACGAGAGGAGGAGGCGTGTCCGCAGCAGGAGAGGCCGTGCAACTGTTCCCGCCGATGGTTCCCATGGCCCGCACTTGCGGGGAACCCACCACCGAGGCGCCCTGGTAAAGGGCATGGTATTTCTCCCGGATCAGGGCTGAACGCTCGATTTCGTCGAGCTTGGTGGCTGCGCCGATCACCACGCCCTTCCCTTCCTGGCGCCGGATGCCTGACAGGGCCGAAAGGTCCGCGATGTCGATGACGCAGTCGGGCTTCACGGCCTTGTCTTTCATGGCCACGATCAGGTCTGTTCCTCCGCAGAGAATCCTGGCCTTTCCCCGGTAGTGGGAAAGAAGGGAGGAGAGTTCTTCCGTGGTCTTGGGAGCATGATATTCGAACTGGGGTAAGTACATGTTCAACCTCGACTGAAGGGTTGGGATGAAATAGGAAACTAGGCCGGGTCTCTGCCGTAAATCCGCCTGAACTCCTTGGCGAGTTTGTCTCTGAACTCGGGTGCCGCAATATCGATCAGGGCGCGGGCACGGGCTTTCATGGTTTTCCCCCTGAGACGGGCGATGCCATAGTCCGTCACAATATAGTCCACGTCCATTCTGGAGGTCGTGACCGCCTGCCCTTCGGCAAGGGAGGGCACGATTCTGGAGATCTTGCCGTCCGCGGACGTTGAAGGAAGCGCGAGAACACTCCTTCCTCCCTTGGATCTCCTGCACCCTCTCACAAAGTCCACCTGGCCGCCCACGCCGCCGTACTGATTGGCGCCAAGCATGTCGGATGCCGCCTGGCCGAGGAGATCCACGCAGATAGCGGAGTTCACGGAGACCATGTTGTCGTTCTGGCCGATGATGACCGGATCATTCACCCATTCCACCGGGTGCATGTCGATGAGGGAATTGTAATCGAGCCACTGATAGAACTCCGTGGTCCCAATGGCAAAGGTGATGACGATTTTCCCTTTTTGGAAATTCTTTTTCCTGCAGGTCACCACGCCCTTTTCCACCAGGTCCCAGACTCCGTCGGAAATCATTTCCGAATGAATGCCCAGGTCGTTCTTGTCGCCGAGAAAGGACAGGAGCGCGTCGGGCAAGGCGCCGTATCCGAGCTGGAGGCAATCCCCGTCTTTGACGAGCTGCGCCACATAGCCGCCGATCTTGTTCTCCACTTCGGTCATGACCGGTCTGGGGGCGGTGATCATGGGCCGGTCCGTCTGCACGAAATAGTCGATCTCAGAGACGTGCATGAAGGAATCGCCCATGGTTCTGGGCTGGTGTTTTGTCACCTCGGCAATCACCATCTTGGCGTTTTTGGCCGCAGCCATGTCATAGCACACGGAAATGCCGAGGCTCACGTTTCCCACCTTGTCCGGAGGGGACACGGTGATCATGGCAATGTCCGAGGGGAGAGTGCCATCTCCCATGATGATCGGGAACTCCGCGAAGAAGCACGGGGTATAATCGGCCCTGTCTTCCTCCATGGCTTTCCGGGTGCTGGTCCAGATAAAGAAAGAATTGTGCCGGAAGGATTTGGCATATTCCGGCCGCGCATAAGCGCTCTTGCCCGTGGAGACCATGGCGACGATCTCCACATTCCTGAGTTCATCGGCCCGCGTAAGCAACCCGTCGATGAGACCCTCAGGCGTGCCACATGCGGATCCGACGATGACCCTCATCCCGGATTGAACAAGTCCCACCGCTTTCTGCATGCTGACGCTTCGATCCTTGTACAGTTGCTGCCAACTCATGTGTGACACCCCCTTTGTCTTGAGATGTTGGTCTTCTCCTGGCATTGTCCGAAAGGCTTGTGCACCCGGCGTTTCTTTGTGCGCGCTATGGCGTGGATGGAAAGAGGGCCTGCCATATCTCCCTCTGTTTGGTTTGAAAAACCCGCAGAAAAGTCAAGTTGTCATATAATTATAACTATAGGATAGCCGTGTCAACAGAATTTTCTTTTCTGGAGTGCAGAACCGCGTGCAGGACTGTGATCCCGATCACCGACCCGACCTCAAAGAGTCCTGAGCATCTCTGCAGGCATCGGGGTCCATTTTTTTATTGACAAATTTTCAGACTTTATGATTAAAGATATAACTATAGTACTTTTCTCCGAATCTCACGAACCCTTTTCCGGGGATCTCAGAGGCTCTCGGATCCGGCCAAGAAGAAGCTTTCCCAATCATCTATCCACAGGAGGTTGACGGCTCATGGCGACAAATCTCACGGAAGTCAGAAGAGGATATGCGGATTTGAAGGCAAGCGGTCTTCAGATGTACTACGAAACCCTGGGAAAAGGGAAACCCGTCATCTTCCTTCACCAGTCCTGGTGGAACAATTTCGAGTTCGAGAAAGTGCTCCCTCTGGTCGCCGAGAAATACAAGGTCTATTCTCCGGACACTCTGGGATTCGGCTTCTCGCCTCCTGCGCCGTGGGACTGGGAATTCGAGCAGCTCTGCGACAGCTTCATCGAATTCATGGACGCCATGGGTATCGAGAAGGCCAGTCTGGTGGGCCAGCACACGGGCTCCCTGGTGGCTGCGGACCTGGCGGCAAGATATCCAGAGCGGGTGGACAAGCTAGTGCTCGGCGGACTGGCCATCTACGAAGAAAAGATCCGGAAAGAGAAATACGCCCGCCGCCGCATGATCGGATCGAACTATGGCCCTTATGTGAAAGAGCTCAAACCGGGCGACGTGATCGGGTTTGAGGTGGGCGTCCTTCAGAAGAAGGATGATGGGACTCATCTCCTCGACATGTGGACCGAGCAGAAGAGGGAAAACCCGGACTCCAAGCTTGAATACATCCAGAGGGCCACCATGGCCAACATGCTCCATTACGACAAGGGAGGAGCCGACGCCATCACGATCCTGCTCAACCATGACCTGGAGGCCACCTTGCCCAAGGTCAAGGCCCCTTCCCTTCTTATTGCCGGCAGCCGGGACTGCGTGAAACCTCCGGTTTTCAAGACCATCACCTATGCCGGCTCTCTCATGTCCGGTCTCGTCAAGTACAAGGTGGTTTACGGCGCCGGCATTATGGGCTGGCTGGACTACCCGATCGAGCACGCCGAGGCCGCAGTGGACTTTCTGCAGGACCCGGACGCCTTCCAAGGCACCACCGGCCACGAGCTGGACCTGGCCATGCGCGAGTACCTCTTTGTCGTGAAGGACGATATCCAATACTGATTCCATCCTTTGAGGTTGTGCCTTACCCTCTTCTCTACCCCCTGTCCCGGGCGGAGAAGGTGCTACAGAAGGCAGGCTCATGATCAAGAACGGACTGGATCGGGTTCTGATCAGCGTGCAGAGCATGGAGGAATCTCTCGCTTTCTACGGGGACCTCCTGAAGATGACGGTGGTGGCTGATGACCCTTTGCCCTCTCAAGCCGTCTGCCAGTTATGGCGACTGCCGGAAGGAACCAAAGCCCGCTCCGTGTTGCTCCGAATGGAGGAGCAACTCACCCTCCTCGAACTCATCGAGTTCCAGCCCCACTCCGGCCAATTCATTCGCTCCAAGGCCAAGACCTATGACTACGGTCTGTTTGACGTGGCCTTCCGCGCCAAGAGCGTGGACACAGCCTACCAGGACCTCAAGGCCCGGGGGTTTGACTTCATCTGCCCTCCCACGATTTACAATGCGGAGTGGACCAAGGTCACGGCAAAAGAAGCCCTCCTGATCGGCCCCAACCGAATGCCCATTGCCCTGATCGAGCGCCTTTCCGAGCCCAAACCCGTGATCAAAGGGGACTATGGGGTCATGGTGGATTCCGCACAATTCGTGGATGACATGGGCCAGGTGACCCGGTTCTATGTGGATGTGCTCGGGCTCAACAAGTTTTTTGACCAGCCTCTGCCTGCCGGACTGATCGACGATGTGGTGCGCCTCCCTGCAGGCACTCACTCCAGGATGGCCTTTGTCATCAAACCTGGAAGCAACGCCATTTTTCTCGAATTCCTCGAGACGACCGCCAAAGCGGACTATCTTGCAAACGTTGCCAAACCGCCCAACATCGGGCTTTTTTCCATTGCTCTTGAAACCGTGGATTTGGATGGGCTGAGCAGGAAGGTGGCGGAGGCCGGTTTTCCTGTTTTTTCAGGCCCGGTGGAGATCGGCAGAGGGTCTTACGAAAAGATCCGCGCCATCACCGTGGCAGGCCCGAGCCGTGTCCTTCTGCAATTCTACGAGAAATAGCGCCGGGCTTTCATTGAGAAAGGGAGGATCCATGTGATCAGTATCAAGCAGCTTTTCGAGCCCCTTCGAATCGGCTCCCTCACGTTGCCGAACCGAATCATCATGCCGGCCCTCACCACTTTTTATGACTTCGAGGGAGGAACCCGCTTCGCCGACTTCTACGTCGAGCGGGCCCGAGGGGGCGTGGGGCTCATCATTCTCGGCGCTTTCCAGTCCCTCTATCCCGGAAGAGCGGGCAAGAGCGGGTGGATTCCCGACGAAAGCGTCAAGGAGAAAGGGCCGGCCAAGCTCAATCACGATTTCTACATTGACCGGCTTCGCCAGTGGACGGATGCCATCCACACGGCCGGCGGCCTGGTCGCCGCCCAAGTGGCGACCTACGGATACTGGGCCAAGGACGGGCTTGGGAGCCCGGCAGAGGAGATCTCCCCTTCCGGTGTCCGCCTCCAAGGAGACGCTTTTCGCCCCGGCCTGGAGAACCTGACCTTCATTCGGGGAGGGCGGCCTCTCACAGTCGACGAGATTCAGACGATATGCGACCAGGTCGGCGATGCGGCGCTCAGGGCCAAAAACGCGGGGTTTGACGCGATCGAGCTTCAGGCCCTCGGAGGCAACCTCCTGAGCCGGTTTCTTTCTCCAGTGACCAACCGCCGTGCCGACGGATACGGAGGACTCCTGGAGAACCGTGCCCGAATGCTCCTGGAGGCTATCGCCAACATCAAAGCAAAGCTCGGGGACACGTTCCCGCTTCTGTGCCGGATCAACGGCGAAGACTTCATTCCGGGCGGCATGACCCTGGAGGACTACAAGAAGCTCGCGCCCATGCTTGAAAGGGCCGGCGTTCATGCGCTCGACCTGATGCCCGGGTGGTATGAAACGCGGCGCCCCATGAACCAGATGTGCGTGCCCAGGGGCGCCTTCATCTATCTTGCCGGAGGCCTCAAGGAGGTCG
>JALOPA010000725.1 GCA_025454125.1 Thermodesulfobacteriota bacterium | reverse complement strand
CATCATGCGTCTTGCGCCGACCCGGTCAAGAAGGACGGTGATAGGGATTTGAGCAAGTCCGAAAGCGTAGAAGAACGCTGCGGAAAGGAGCCCCAGGTCTTCCGTGCTCAGGGACAAATCCGTTAGCAGTTGGGGAGCAATGACCGCATTCGTAGAACGGTAGAATTGGGACAGGAAGAAGTTGGCGGATGCAAGAAAGAAAACGCCCCAAGCTTTGGACATGCTCGATCTCCAGGAAAGTATCAAGGGCAATATAATGGCGCGTAACAGAGCGGGTCAACAGGAAAGGGGCCAAGAAAACCCTAGGTTGCGGCCGGAAAGGAAACCTTGAATTGAGTACCCTTCCCTACCTCGCTTTCGAGGGAGATGCCGGCGTGGTGCTGGTGAAGGATCGACGAAATGATGGCCAGGCCCAGCCCGGTTCCCTTTTCAGGGCCTTTGGTCGTGAAGAAGGGGTCGAAGATCTTTTCCTGGATCTCCTTGGGAATGCCGGAGCCGTTGTCTCTTACCTCCACGCAAACCTTTCCGTCCTCCGAGTAGGTTCGAACCGTGACCACTGGCTTTTCATCCTTTTTCCCTTCGAGCGCATCCATGGCGTTGATGACGAGATTGATGAGGACCTGCTGAAGACTGTTTCGGTCCCCCACGATGGAAGGCAGGGTCTCCTGCTTTTCCACGTTGCAGTAGAGGCGCTTCATTTGGATCTGGTGCTCCAGAAGAGCGTAGGTCGCCTCCACGACCTCATTGAGGGAAAGGGGCTTCATGGTTTGCTCGGAAACCCGGGCGAAATTCTTGAATCTGGAGATGATGCCGGTGAGCCTCTCCATCTCTTTCTTCATGAGATCCAGCCGCCTCTTCCCTGCATCCGTAGGCTTGTCCAGCCCGAGGATGTCGATGAGCCCGGAAATGGAGGTCAGGGGTTGACCGATCTCATGCACCACCCCTGAGGCCATCTGGCCCACGGCGCCCATCTTGGCCGACTGCACCAGCATGGCTCTGCCCTCCTTGAGTTTGCGGCTCATCTCGTTGAAATCCCGGCCAAGACTCTCAAACTCGTCTCCGCTCCGGATGTCCACCTCGATACCGAATTCGCCGTTGGCGATCTGCTCCGTGCCTTTTCGAAGGGTCTCGATGGGAATCAGGCTCTTCCGAATCAGAGCCACGCTCAAGAGACAAACCACCAGGAACGTGAGCAGGGCAAAAAGGAGAAAAAATTTCTTGAAGTAAGCGACCGGCGCCAATACGGTCGATCTCGCCTGGCTCATCACAATGGTCCAGCCGGGAATAAAGAAATGATACTTCAGGAAAAGCCTCCAATATCCGGTCAAATACGTTTCCCCTTTGAAGTTATACTGAAGGGTCCCGGCTCCGCCTGACTCAGAAACGGCTTTCACGATTTCCCTGTCAATGGGATGGTCTCGAGGCAGAGAGAGGAGGACCTCGCGTTTTGGGCCCAGCACAAGCATGGGCATGTCGGCGAGCAAATCGTCTTCACTCTCCATTCCCCACACAAACTTGGGCTCCACCTCCCCGATGACAAGCGTTTCCTGCGCCTGGCCGGCTGAAATCAGGCCGGCCATAAATATCCTTGGGGGGGTCTTCGCGGTTTGCCGCACCACCATGAGGCACCGCCCTGTTTTCATGTGATCGAGTTCTTCAGGGGTGATTTTGAATCCCTCAGGAAAACCATCCGAAAGGTAGGCTTTCTTGAATTCCTCATTGAGGACCGTTAATTTCCGGAACCCGCTGCCGTTCAGGCCTTTGGTGGAACCATATTGGCTTGGCCGGTATTGGACGCCGCCTTCTCCGCTCACGGACGATGCGAACATCCGCAGCTCTGTTTCAAGTGCCCTCAGGTTGTTGTAGATCTCCAGGCCTTTGACCTTGCAGTTCTGGTTGAGCCGCTTGATGGCCTGTTCGGAAAGCTGCGAATCCACGGCGCCGGAAGTGAGGACCGCAAGGATGACCAGAGGAAGGAGCGCACAGAGGAGGAAGAGCAGAAAGATGCGTTGAGCGACTTTGCTGGTCAGGAAGGCTTTGTCGAGGGTCATGGCTTTCCTTTTCCTGCTGTCAACTTGCCGCTAGCCTCCGCTCTTGCCCTTAGGCTTTTCAGTCGTCGGCGGCGCCGTGGTAGGGGCTACCGTGGTGGGCGTCGTGGTCGTAGGAGCCGACGTATCCTTGTCTTTATCCTTGTCCTTATCCTTGTCTTTATCCACGCCTGTATCTTCGGTGTCGTCCGAAGAATGTTTCCACGATCTGGGTTTGCCGTAGAGCTCATCGAGGTCCTTGCCAAGCCCTACGAAGCTCCCGTCCCACGCGTAGATGATGTCGTCCCTGGACTTGGCCCCGTTCACCTGCTGTTGGTAATCGCCGTCCGCGCCATTGCTCCAGAGATCAAAATAGGTGTTGATGGGTTTCTGATTTCGATCCCGCCGTGCCTTCTGCTTGTCTGCGCCCTTCTTGTCGTCTTCAGAGATGTTCACATACTGATACGGGTTGCCCCACGGATCTTTGAACGTACCCCTTCC
>JALOPA010000724.1 GCA_025454125.1 Thermodesulfobacteriota bacterium | reverse complement strand
GTCGAATTTCACGAGGCTGTTCGATTATGGCCGGTGCTTCGAACCCAGCAAAGACAATTATGAGCGGACAAAACAATGGATGCGGATTACAAGCACCCTTACGAAGTTCGAAGCCCAAGGCTGCTTGGCCCATCATGATTTCGGCTGTTATGGCCGAATGCTGGACATCGGCGGCAACAGCGGAGAGTTCGTCCTCCGGATTTGTAGAAAGCATCCTGCGATTCAGGCAACGGTCTTTGACCTCCCGCTGGTATGCGACATCGGGATGGAACATGTTCGCTCAGAGTCCGAGGCGAACAGGATCGCATTCGTCAAAGGCAATGCTTTGAGCGATGAGTTGCCGACTGGGTTTGATCTGGTGACCTTCAAGTCCATGCTTCACGATTGGCCTGAAAAAGAGGCCAGGGAGTTCATCGCGAAAGCTTCTCAAGCGCTGAAGCCTGGAGGAACGCTTCTCATTTTTGAGAGAGGGCCTATTGAGGTGGATGAGGGAGCCCTGCCCTATTCCGCAATTCCCATGCTCCTCTTCTTTCGTTCTTTCCGCGGCCCATCCTTATATAGAGAGCAGCTTGGAGCCCTCGGCTTCCAAAACATTACAGTCCAGCGCATCGATCTCGAAATGCCTTTCTATCTTGTGACAGGGGTAAAACCCTGATCCCCTTTGCCGCGCCATCCTGTTCTGAGTAAACTTCAAAACCAATCAGCGTTATATATGAGAAGAGGGAAAGGGAAGACTCCCCCATATAGCATAACGGGAGAGAAGTCCCCTATGTGCCAATTGGAGTTGGTTTGCTGATAAGGTTCTAGAGGTTGGAACTGTTTGAAATTAGGTCGTGTTCTGGAGTTGTTCTCATTGACACAGAATAGGAAGCTAGTGTAGAATTTGTTTCTATTTGATGTAATCTAAATGGAGGAGATCCGATGGAAGTGTGAATTTTTCTTCCACTAAGTGGAATGGTTCCCGCTTTTTTATGGTAGGTTTTTACACATCAACAAGAGGCCTGCCTTATTTTCTCGGTAACAGGCTGAAAATAGGGCAAAACGAAAATTTGTTTTTCATGAGATTGAGCACAATTCTTGCTATATCCAGCCATCTGTAGCAAGCAGTTCGCCCCCTCACAGAGGAGCCATGTCCTTACCAAGCCCTTGCGGGGGGCATAATTCGATTCAATCATAAAGGAGGAAATATGGCAGATCAACCGACAAAAGGACGTGGAGCAGCACAGGCGGCAACAGGACAGCAGGCGGCGGCAGCGCCGGGTCAGGCCAGGATCGTCTGGGACGACACCAACATGAGGAGCGTTTATGCGAACGTGGCCAACGTGGCCGGCACAAGGGAAGAGATCGTGCTTCTCTTTGGAATGAACCAGGCCTGGCACGCGGGCCAGAAGGATATCAAGATCCAGCTCATGGACCGGATCGTGATGAGCCCCTTTGCAGCCAAACGGCTTTCCATGCTGCTCAACCAGGTCCTGCAGGATTACGAGAACCGTTACGGGCAGCTCGAGGTCACACCGGCTCCGCGCCCGGAGACGGCTTCCGTGCAGTAGAGAGTAAAGAAAAGAAATAGGAGTTATCCCCCTTCCCCTCCCACCAAGGCAGGGGAGATCAGGGGCAAAGGGTGGAGATCAAGTTTTCAGCCTTGGGTTTTTTGTTGTTTCTTAACGGGTTAGGTTAGGTACCGGCTCCCCTTCCCTCCTCCCCAGGATTTGGTTTATTCGCCCTGGTCCTGAGGGGGAGGAAGAGGACGGTTTATCGGGTATGGTCCAAACGTCACCTTATGGAAAGAACCGCAGAAGACGATCGACAGCGTACAGAAGGGCCATCCGGTACCGAGCTTGACAGAGATTTGTGGCGCCAGTTCGTTCAGGCGACCAGTCCGAAGGCGTTCTGCCAGAGCTGGCTGCCCATCCAATGCCGCATGCTGAGAGGCGTGCGCTGCGGGATGGTCCTTCTGGGGAATCCGGACCGCGGCCCCTTTACCCCTGTTGCGGTCTGGCCGGACGCCAAACTCAGCATGACCCACCTCACCGGGGCTGCGGAAAAAGCCCTGAGGGAGCGCCGCGGCCTTCTTCTTGAAGGGGACTCTGTCCCTGCCCCTGAAAACGGCTACCCTGAAACGGTCCAAGTCGCCTACCCTATTGAAGTCACGGGAAAACTCCACGGCGTGGTCGTCCTCGAGGTGGACGAACATCCCCGCCACGAAGTTCAGGCCATTCTCAGGTACCTTCACTGGGGAGCGGCGTGGCTCGAAGTGATGATCCGGCGCGCTGAAGCGGCCAGGGCCGAAGAGTCCAACGAGCGCCTGCAGAAGATCCTGGACCTGGTGGCCAGCTCAGTGGAGCATGAAGTATTCCATGGGGCGGCCATGGCCTTTGTGACGCGTCTGGCCACAACGCTCGAATGCGACCGGGTCAGCCTTGGGCTGACTCGGGGCAAGCACGTCAAAGTCCAGGTCATGTCCCACACCGCCGATTTCGGGAAACAGACCAACCTGGTCCGGGCCATCGGCGCTTCCATGGACGAAGCCATG
>JALOPA010000723.1 GCA_025454125.1 Thermodesulfobacteriota bacterium | reverse complement strand
TTCGAGAGAGGGGACATCCAGGTCGCCCATCTCATTCTGAAGAACATGATGGCTTCTTTCCGTGTGGCGGAGTCCAGGCGATTCAAGCGGACCAGGAAAGCCAGGGACATGGATTTCCGTCTGATTCTCAAGCGGAGCCTCAAGGTCGAGGGGCTTCCGGTAGAGCTTTTTTTCAGGAGAAGAAGAAAACGGCTCAAGAAGCTGGTGATTCTCGCGGACGTGAGCGGTTCGATGGATCGCTACGTGCGGTTCCTGATGCCCTTTCTTTTGGGTCTCAGGGGCATTGGCTCCCAATCGGAAGTGTACGTGTTTTCCACCTCTCTGTCGCGGATCACCTTCTTTGTCCGCAAGCTGCCTGTGGAGAAAGCGCTCACCAGGATTTCGAGCGAGGTCCCGGACTGGTCAGGGGGAACGCGCATCGGAGAATCCCTGAACCAGTTCCACGACCGGTACGGAAAGAAGCATCTCAACAGCAGGACCGTCGTGGTCATCATGAGTGACGGATGGGACCTGGGGGCGAAAAGCCTGCTCCAGAAGGAGATGCAAAGGCTCTCGGAAAAGGTGCACTCCGTGATCTGGCTGAACCCTTTGGCCGGAGACCCTGAATACAGGCCTCTTTGCAAGGGCATGGAGACGGCTCTGCCTTACGTGGATCATCTGCTGGCTGCGGACAGCCTTCGGAGCCTGCGCAGGGTCGGTAGAGTCCTTTCGAAAGTCATGACCTAGAGTGCAGGGACAAAGGGACAGAGGCACAAAGGCACAAAGCAGGAGACCTCTATTTTGGTCTTTACCCTTTGCATCTTTGTCCCTTTGTCACTTTGTCCCTTACTTCCGCTCTGTCCCTTTGTGCCTTAAGCTGGCGGCTTCAGCCGGCAGCTGTTTACTCTTCGATGACTCTCGTGCCGGGAGGCGGGGTGAATTTGAAGAAGTCGGCACTGAATCTTTCTTCCTTGACGGAGTCTCCCAGTTTGAACCGGGTCAGGCCGCCGAGGAGGTTGTAGATCTCAACTTTCTGGATGTGGAAAGACCCGGGAGTGATGGTCAGATCAATGTGATCGATATCCCCCCACGACGGGCTGGGAGTGACCTCCAGAATCAGTGCCCCTTTTTCATCCTCCCCCTTCTGAAGAATGACGAAGCTTTGCTCCACCCCTCTGAGCCCCTGGAAGATGTCGCCCAGCAGTTTCAGCTCCCGGCTCAGCTGGTGCGAAGAGTAGCGGTGGGCCTGGTTCTTGGCCTGGATGTACCACCAGAGCACATTGCCGTCCGTGACCAGAATCTCCTTGGTCGGGGTTTCCTGCTGGAACTTGAGAGAGTGGGGGGACTTGTAGTAGATCACGCCCGTGGCCACCTCAGGCTTCACCTGAGTGCCCAGCATGGCCATGGACTTGGTGATGACCTCTCTCTCGTAATTGAGGGCCAGCCCGGGAACGAGGCCGTAGCGTTTTCTGATCCCCTCCAGAACCGCCGACAACTTCGGGTCTTCAGCCAGCGCACTCCAGGGGAACAAGGATAGAACCAGCACAATGACAATCCAATACTTCTTAATCATAGTCTTACCTGCCTTTTCTCATTCGTCCGTCATCTTTAACGGTGACATATTTAGGACCTCCAAACCGTCACCCCGGCCCCCGGCTTTCGCCGGGACAGGGTCGCCGGGGTCCAGTAGTACTTGGTATTCCTGGATTCCGGCTTCCGCCGGAATGACTGAAAAGGGCGTTATGTGACTTGTTGCTTTACATTCATTCTTCTCTTCTGCCGAACACTTCTCTGGGCCTGATCCCGTCCGAGGGGCCCACGATCCCTTGTTTCTCCATGGCCTCGATCATTCTGGCGGCCCGGTTGTAACCGACCCTCAGCTTGCGCTGGATCATGGAGATGGAGGCCTGGCGGGTCTGAATCACGAGTTCCACGGCTTTGTCGAACTTCTCGTCCAGCTCGATGTCCTCGTCTTCCCCGTTCTCTTCCTGAGTCACCTGGTTGATGATTTCGGTATCGTATTCGGGCTTCATCTGGGCCTTGAGAAAGTCCGTGACTTTCTTGATTTCCTCTTCGGAGATGTAGGCCCCATGGATTCTCACGATGCGGCCCACTCCCGGCGGCAGAAAGAGCATGTCGCCTTGGCCGAGAAGGTTTTCCGCTCCGATGGAATCCAGAATAGTCCTGGAGTCCACCCTGGAAGAAACCTGGAAAGAGATGCGGGCCGGGAAATTGGCCTTGATGATGCCCGTCAGAACATCCACGGAGGGCCGCTGCGTGGCGATGATCAGATGAATCCCTGCTGCCCGTGCCATCTGGGCCAGGCGGGTGATCGCTTCTTCCACGTCCCGCGAAGAGGTCATCATCAGATCCGCCAGCTCGTCGATGACCAGGATGATGTAGGGGAGGGGCTTGTCCGAACCCTCCTTCTGATCCGCGCTCGGCGGCCGTTTTTCTTTCACCACCAGCCTCGATGTTCCTCACCCCGCGATCGGAGAGGTGCCAGTAGCGCCGCTCCATTTCCGCCACAGCCCATTTGAGAGCCCGGGTCGCTTCCTTGGGTTCCGTGACCACCGGGTGAAGCAGGTGAGGGATATCGTTGTACATGCTGAGCTCGATCCGCTTGGGATCGATCATGAGGAACCTGAGCATGTCCGGAGACGCCTTGAAGAGAAAGCTGTTGATGATGGCATTCAAACACACGCTCTTCCCTGATCCGGTCGCGCCGGCCACCAGGAGGTGCGGCATCTTGGCCAGATCGGTGACAAAGGGCGCGCCGGTGATGTCCTTTCCCAGGGCCATGGTCAGTTTGTGCTGCGAGTTTCTGAATTCCGGAGAGGCAAGGATCTCTTCGAGGTACACGATGGATCTCTGGTTGTTGGGGATCTCGATGCCGATCGCGGCTTTTCCAGGGATCGGAGCGACAATGCGGACGCTGGGCGCGCGGAGAGCCAGAGCGAGATCGTCGGAGAGTCCGGCCACCTTGCTGATCTTGACCCCGGGCGCCGGCTTGAGCTCGTACATGGTGATCACCGGGCCGGGCAGAATTTCCACGACCTCGCCTTCCACGTCAAAGTCGGCCAGCTTTCCCTCCAGACGCCGGGCGTTCATCTCCAGGCTCTCCTTCTGGATTTCCACGGGCTTGTCCGTGGGGGCTTTCGTCAGAAGGTCCAGGGGCGGAAGCTTGAAGTCGCCCGCAACGTTCATGAAGGGAAAGGCTTCCTGTTCGGGTTTCTTGGCCGGCTCGGGCTTGGGTTCGACGATGGTCACCTGGCGCTTGGGTTTTGCTTTTTCCCGTTCGATGTATTCCTCGCGGACTCTTTTCTTCCTCTTCTGCTCCGTTTTTTTCACGGAAAGCTCTCTGATCCGCCGAACGAGGTTGTTTCCCCACAGAGAAATGTTCGAAAAGAACCATCCAAAGGAAGCGTCGGTGATGACCATGAAGGAAATGATGAAGACCGCTCCCAGAATGATCCAGGCGCCGAATTCGTTCAGGAGGTTGGTCATGAAACGGGCGAGGAAGTAACCGATCAGTCCCCCGCTGAGGACCTTCCCTCCCCGGTACAGAATCTCCTGAGGGAAATACAAATTCAGCAACGCGGCAAAGGAGAGAAGGAGACAGAAAGTCGCGGTGGCGCTCTTGGCAACGGAGGGGAAGGTGAGACCTCGAAAGGAAATAACGGCTAGGGCGCCGAAGACCGCCACAAGCCACAGGGAAGCAAAACCCAGGGCGCGAAAGATCCATCCGCTGAGGTGGGCCCCGACCGGGCCGAATAGATTGAATATTTTTTTCGCATGGTCAGTCTTGATCCCGAAGACCGGATCTGCAGGGTGAAAGGAGAGGAGGCTCACCCCCAGGACGATCACCAGAAGCAAGAACACAATGCCCCGAATCTCTTTCCTCAATGA
>JALOPA010000722.1 GCA_025454125.1 Thermodesulfobacteriota bacterium | reverse complement strand
CTCCGCCAAAGTGGCTCAACGAAAAATCCAGGACATCAAAGACACGGGAGCCGACATGGTGGTGTCCTCCTGCCAGCAGTGCCTCAGAACCATTGCCACCAGAGCCCGCAGAGACAAGGCGGATCTGGTGGTGAAAGATCTGACCGAGCTGGTGTTTGAAGCCATGCAGTGAAGAAGTGTCTAAAGTGAGCTAAAATGCCTAAAGTGCCTAAAGTTGAAAACCCGGAGGCACTGAAACGGCGAGGGCTGGTTAAAACGAATATCGAATGTCGAACAAGGAATGTCGAATGATGAAGTTAAATTCTTTGTCTTTTTTCCTTCGGAGTTCGTTATTCGGTGTTCGACATTCTGCGGTTCTCTTTTGAACTCGTCCGTAATAACCGAGCTAACCTAAGCTGAAACTCCAGCGCTGCAAGAACCGGCTGTGCTAGAAATGAGAAATTGAGAGGAGATGACCATGACACTTAAATTCGGACCCAGAAGAGGCGTTTACATCGACATCAGCAAAGAGATGAAAGGCGCCAAGAACCCGCTTTCAGAGACTGACCTTCGCCGATTCGAAACCATGGACCTTCTGTACCGGTCCCTGTGCGCGCTGCTGTTCAACTATGTTCCGGTCTCCGGACACCCTGGAGGATCGATCTCATCGGGTCGCATCATTCAAGGCATTCTCTTTGATGCCATGGATTATGACGTGTCGGACCCGAACCGCCAGGACGCGGACGTGATCTCCTTTGCAGCAGGCCACAAGACCATGGGCCTTTATAGCCTTTGGGCCCTCAGGAACGAAATCGTCCGCGTGGGAGCCCCGGACCTTTTGCCGAAAAACGAAGCCTGGCAGCTCCGGCTGGAAGACCTCCTTGGATTCAGGCGCAATCCTGTGACCCAAACGCCCCTGTTCACCAGATTCAGATCCAAAGCGCTCGACGGGCACCCCACGCCGGCAACCCCTTTTGTGCGCCTTTCCACGGGCGCTTCCGGGGTGGGAGTCGCGAGTTCTCTGGGGCTCGCGTTCGGGGCCGCTGATCTCTACGGAGCAAAATGTCCCTACGTGCACTTTGTAGACGGAGAAGGAGGTTTGACCCCGGGCCGGGTGAGCGAAGCCCTGGCAGCGGCCGGCACCGCCTCTTTGAAGAACGCTGTTCTCCACGTGGACTGGAACCAGGCTTCCATTGATTCGAACCAGGTGTGCCGGGAAGGAGAGAAGCCCGGCGACTACGTGCAGTGGACCCCCATGGAACTGGCTTACCTCCATGACTGGAACGTGATCTACGTTCCCCGGGGCATGGATTTTCAGCAGATTCTGGCCGCTCAACGTCTGGCGGTTCGGATCAAGAACAGTCAGCCCACAGCGGTCGTTTACCGGACCACCAAGGGGTGGCAGTACGGGATCGAAGGCAAGGGCTCCCATGGTGCAGGACACGGTCTTTGCAGCAACGGCTTTTTCACTGCCCTCCAGCCCTTGATGGAGAGTGCAGGCTTGGCCCTCCCCCGGTGCGAGGGAGAGCAGCGCTGCAAGGCGGGCCAGAACAGCGACCTTCTTGAAGAGTGTCTCTGGAAGGCCTTGTCCGGCGTTCGGGGCGTGATCGAGAGAAGCCCGGACCTGGTCAAGGCCATGGCCAAACGGACGGCCCAGGCCCGTGACCGATTGAACCGAAAGAAGCGGCAGCCACGAAAGAACGCTCCCCAGGTGGACGCCATCTACAGGACTGCTGAGAAAGAAGGATCCGGGATCCCCGAGGCTCTCAAGCTTGCGCCGGGAAAATCGACAACCTTAAGAGGCGAACTCGGCCGCGTTCTGGAGTACTACAACAAAGCGAGCCAGGGCGCCCTTTTCGTTTCCTCCGCAGACCTGATCGGATCGACCAGCGTGAGCACAGGAGCCAAAGGCTTCCCTGAAGGGTATTTCAACAGCGCGACCAATCCCTTGTCTCGCGCCCTCTCCGTGGGCGGGATCTGTGAGGACGCCATGGTGGGCATCCTGTCCGGCCTGGCGAGCTTCGGCAGCCACATCGGCGCGGGTTCGTCTTATGCCGCCTTCATCGCTCCTCTCAGCCACATCCCGGCGCGCCTCCACGCCATCGGTAACCAGGCCAGGCAGGCCATAGCCAAAGGGCCCTATCGGCCGATCATTCTGGTCTGCGCCCATGCAGGAATCAAGACAGGGGAAGACGGCCCCACCCACGCGGATCCTCAACCGCTCCAGCTGCTGCAGGAAAATTTCCCAAGGGGAACCGCGATCACCCTGACCCCCTGGGATCCGCAGGAGATGTGGATCGTGATGTCCGCCGCATTGGCCAAGAGGCCGGCCGTCATCGCTCCCTTTGTGACCAGGCCGAATGAAAAGGTGATCGATCGACAAGCCATGGGGCTTGCCCCAGCCACAGCGGCTTCCACAGGCGTCTATCGCCTGAAAGCGGCCGAAGGCAAGGGCGACGGCACGCTCGTGCTTCAGGGCAGCGAAGTGGCCTACGCCTTTGTTGAAGAAACCCTGCCGCTTCTGAAACAGAAAGGCATTGATCTCAATGTCTACTATGT
>JALOPA010000043.1 GCA_025454125.1 Thermodesulfobacteriota bacterium | reverse complement strand
GAGGGCGATGCTCACCACGGAAATGGCCGAAGCATTCCGCAGACCGAGCTTGATGTAGGCGCTCTTTGAAGGATCCTTCGGCTTCGGAAAGGTCACCCTCCTGATAAGCTCCTCCCCGGCCAGGACCGTTCGATTCGGCCCAGCAAAAAAACGTTCCACAGGGATCTGTCTTTTCGCCCCGTCGGCCTGCACCGTATGGATCACCGCTTCAAGGGAAAGAAGGGGCGGCGCCGAATCGGCGGCCGGAGAGGCGTCGGCGAGATTACCGCCCAGGGTGGCGCGGTTTCTGACCAGGGGATTTCCCATTTGGAGTGCCGCTGAAGCCAGTGAAGGAGCCCATTTTTTGATGATGCCGGATGCGGCGAGCTCGGTCATGGTGGTGAGTGCCCCGATGGAAACGGCCTCCTTTTCCTCCTCGATCCCGGCCATGCCTTCCAACCCCTGCAGGTTCACCAGGAATTTCGGCGACACCGCCCGGGCCCGGAGGTCGGGGATGACATTGGTGCATCCTGCCGCAAACTTGACCTGCCCTGCCTTGCCTTCCAACTCCTTGAAAAACTCTTCAAGCGTTTTCGGCGCCACGTATTCCATGTGGATCATCGCTTTACTCCCTATTTTGTGCAGCTCTTGACGGCCCGCACAATGCTGTTGTACCCAGTGCACCGGCAGAGGTTGCCCCGGATGTGTTCCCGGATCTCCTTTTCGTTCGGGGAAGGATTCCTGTTGAGAAGATCCTTGCTGATCATGACCATCCCCGGCGTGCAAAACCCGCACTGGATCGCACTGTGGTCGAGGAACGCTTCCTGGAGAGGATCGAGCGTCCCGTCGGGCTTGACCAGGCCTTCGACGGTCTGAATTTCCGCACCGTTCGCAGCCACGGCAAGGACGAGACAGCTCAACACCGCCTCTCCATTCATGAGGACCGTGCATCCTCCACACTGTCCGACACCGCAGGCGTACTTGGCTCCTGTCAGCCCCAGCTCGTCTCTCAGCACGCTCAGCAAGAGGGCGTTGGATTCCACGAACAGCTCGTGCTCTTCTCCGTTCACGGTAAAGCTCACTTTTTCCTTTCTCATGCTTCTTCTCCTGCAGCCCCTCGCCACGCCTTTGAAAACGCGTCTTTGAACAGGGACTTCGCCACGTCTCTCCGGTACTCGACCGTTGATCGCACATCGTCAATCGGCCTGATTTCTTGCGCCACCTGCAGGCCTGCTTTTTCGATGACCCCTTCATCCACCTCGGTTCCCCGGATGAGGTTTTCCGCAGCCTTTGCCCTCATGGGAACCGGCGCCACCGCGCCAAGGGCAATGCGGCAGGACAGGCAACGGTCTCCCTCCCTTTCCACGGCCACGGCGCAGGTGACTTTCGAGATATCGGCGCCCACTCTCGCCATCTTCATGAACGCGCTTCCCGTGCGCTCCGATATCTTCTCCGTCTGGATCTCCACCAGGAGTTCGCCCTCCCTGAGGGCGGTTCGATTCACCCCTTTGAAAAACTCCTCCAGTCCCAGGGTCCTTTCGCCGCTCATGCCCAGCAGTTTCACGCGGCCGTTGTAGACCAGGAGAGGCGGTGCCGTGTCCGCAGAAGGCGAGGCGTTGCAGAGGTTGCCCGCGATGGTGCCCATGTTCCACACCTGGGGTTTCCCCAGCACGGAGATGGCTTCGTAGAGGGCAGCGTATCTTCTTTCCTTCGCGCAGTAATCCCTGATCGTGCTCAGTTTGGTCGTCGCACCCATGCGCAGGCCGCCCTCCTCGTTGATGTAGTCCAGCTCCGTGATCTTCATGACGTTAATGATGACCTCCGGAGTAACCTTCTCCATCTTCAAACCTTCTCCATCTTCATCTGGACCAGCAGGTCCGTGCCTCCTGCCATGATCTTGGCCTTGGAGCCATAGCGTTTCAGCAGATCAAGGACTTCGGCAAGACCCTTCGGTGCCGTGAAATCGAATTCGTGTGCTAGGATCCTTGTATCGACCATTTGATCACCCCCTTTCCCCGGCGGCTTTTTCCTTCAGGGCTTTAAGAACCTTTTCCGGCGTGATGGGCGCATCCTTGAAGCGAATGCCCACGGCATTGTAAAGGGCGTTGGCCACGGCGCCTGCCGTGCAGTTGTTGGCCGCCTCCCCCACCCCTTTTGCACCGAAAGGCCCGGACGGTTCATAGGTGTTTGCAAAAAAAGTCTGCACCTTTTCCACGTGGGGCATGTCGACGGCCGTATAAATCTTGTAGTCCACCATGCTTGCGCCGCAGGTGAGCCTCCCCGTACGTCCGTCATATTCCGTGCCTTCCAGCAGGGCCAAAGCGATCCCTCGACACAGCCCGCCCTCAAGCTGACCCGCCGTTAGATCCGGGTTCATCACCGTCCCGGCGTCTACCGCCGCCACGGCCCTGGTAGGCCTGACCTCTCCGGTGTCCGTGTCCACTTCCACCTCGATGAAATTGGTGACGAAGCAGGGAGGGCAGTTGACCTGTCTGTGGCTTTCCACGGCAATGGCCGTTCCCCAGCCCTTGATCTGAGCGGTTTTTGCCGTCTCTCCCACGGTGATGGATTTCCCCTTGGCGCCCTCCAGAAAGATGACCCCTTGGCCGGATTCAGAATCCGGACGGATCTGGAGTGCGTCGGGGTTCACCTCGATCAGCCTGGAAGCGAACCCAAGGAGAATCCTCTTGGCCGATTCCGCTGCTTTCTTAACGGCCGCCCCGCCACAGTAAACCCCTCTTGTAGCGTGGGTGCACACATCGTAGCCCGTGCTCAGTGTGTTGGAGGGGGAAATGCCGACCTTTTCCAGGGGCACCCCCATCACCTCTGCCACGATCTTTGCGCATGCCTCCAGGGTTCCCCCCCCGTGGCACATGAGGCCGGTCAGGAAATCCACGGAACCGTCTTCGTTGACCTTCACCAGAGCCGTGGAGTAGTCGATCACCTCCCCGGGCATGGGGGCGCCTGTGCCGGAGGTGTGAAAGCTCCGGCCAACGCCGATTCCGCGACGATATCGCCCGCTCCTCTCTTCAGGTTTTCCCCGCCGGTCCCATCCGATCATGTCCCGGCCTTTGAGGAGCATCTCTTCCACCCCGCAGCTCCGGATGATGGAGCGGACCGTGGGACCCTGGCCCCAGAACGTTTCCCCAAGGCCCACGTAGTTCTTCAGCCGCAGCTCGATGGGATCCAGGCCCAGTTTTTCCGCGATCATGTCCATCATGGATTCCACCGCAAAGGAAACCTGGGGATTGCCGTACCCCTGCATGGCGCAGGCGGGCGCCTTGTTGGTGTAGACCGCGGTTCCCCGCACGCTCAGGTGGGGCATGCGATAGAGGGAGACAAACCACCCTGCCATGCACCCCAGCAGGGGATAGGCCTGGATATTGTGGCCGCCGATGTCGACCACGGTTTGCATCTCGCCTGCGGTGATGGTCCCGTCCTTCTTGACCCCGTACTTCAGGCGAATCCAGGACGGGTACTTGCAGTGATCGTACATGTCTTCTTCCCGGGTGAGGCTCAGCTTCACGGGCTTCCGCGCCTTCAGGGCGAGGGCCACGCAGATGGCGATGGGCGTGTTCATCTGAATGCTGGACCCGAATGCCCCGCCGATGGGGACCCGGTGCACGTTGACCTTGCTCAAAGGGATGTTGAAAATGCGCCCGAGAAGCTGGCGGGTATTGTGAATGGACTGGGCCGTGGGCCAGACCGTGATGCCGCCGTCCGGTTCCGGTCGACACACCACTGACTTTGTTTCCATTTGCTGATGGTAAACCCGGCCCGTGGTGAAGACGTCTTCAACGATGAGGTCCGCTTCTTTGAAACCCTCCTCCACATTCCCTTCGCTCACCTCCCTGGCGCAGGCAATGTTTCTCTCTATGGGAAGCTTGACCTCTCCTAGCATCACATCCTCGTAGAGCCGGGGAGCTCCCTCTTTCATGGCCTCAAAGGGATCGAAGACGGCCGGCAGGATCTCGTACTCCACCTTGATGGATCGCATGGCTTTTTCAGCCAAAGCCTCTGTCTTTGCCGCCACCGCGGCGACGCCTTCCCCCACGTGTCTCACGCGGTCGGGCAGGACCGTTCGGTCCCGGTAGGTTTTCTCGGGAATGCTGACCTGGCGCTCGTTGTAGCGGGCCTTGGGAATGTCCTTGTAGGCGATGCATACCACACCCATTTTTTCCGCTTCCGAGGTGTCCACGGACAGGATCTTCGCGTGGGGGTAAGGGCTTCTCAGGACCCTGGCGTGAAGCATGTTGGGAAAAGAGACGTCGGAGGAATAGATCTCCTTGCCCGTCACCTTGGCGACGCCGTCCTTCCGTCGCGCCACCTTGCCGACACTGAAGTGATTTCTTGTTTCCATACCCTGCTCCATGTCTTGATTGCTTACCAGATAGGCGGGCTGAAGACGAACAACGCCTCCGCCTTCTTTTTGGTTCTGTTCTCCCAGCGGTGAGGCAACGTGCCGTCGAAGCTCAGGGTATCCCCCTCCCTGAGGCGCATTGCCTTGCCGTTCACCTTGAACTCGATTTCCCCCTTGAGCACCAGGACGAACTCCTCGGTCCCGGGAGGATGAACCATTTTTTCCGCTTCATCCGAAGATCCCCCGGGCTGGATCGCGCTCACCAGGGGCTCCATCTTTTTCGTCGCAATTCGCGAAACCAGAAGTTGGCTCGACACTTTCCCGTCAGGGTAGTTGATCGTCTTTCGTTCGTTTCTTGCAAGATAATAATCGGCGTCGTGGCCGTTGGGGGGCTCATTGAAGAGCTCGACCACGTTGATCCCAAGTGCAGCGGCAAGCTTACCCACCATGGACAAGGAAGGAGCGGTCGTTCCCTTTTCTATCTGGGAAATGTAGGAATGGGTGCAACCCGCCCTCTCGGCAAGTTGCCGAACGGTGAGGCCGCGTTCTTTTCGGTACAACCGGATGCGCCGTTGAAGTTCTTCTTTCATCACTGCCCTTCGGACTGAGGTTACAAATACTAACCAAGCGGTTATGGCATGTCAAAGAAAAAAGAGCACTGGCCGGAATGCCCTCCAGCCCGTTAAAGATTAACAATCGCTCTTTTCTCTGAACAGACTTTTACTTCACCCAGGAATTTGTGAAGACGCTTCTCATCAAGCGTGACTCCAAGCCCCGGACCCTTCGGAGCCAAGGCATAGCCATCTTCTGTTTCAAAGGTTTCCACGATCATATCCTCTTCGCTTTCCCGATAGACGTTGATTTCACACGGAAACTTGATATTGTTATGGTGAAACGCAAAATGCAGCGCCGCCGCCTTCGCCACTCCCATTTCTCCCGCTGAATTGATGTAGCAGGGGATATTGAGCAGTTCCGCCATGTCGATGACTTTCTTGTTGCTGGTGAACCCTCCGGGTCGGACCATCTTCAAGCCGAGTACGCTTGCAGCTCCCATCACCATTAAATGGGATAGATCCCAGCAAGTGTAATAGGATTCATCGGGTTGAACCAGAGTGTCCACGCGCTCGTTCACCCTCTTGAGTCCTTGAATATCATGCCACGGGACGGGTTGCTCCACGAGAGTCAAGTCATAATCCTCGAGGCGTTTGACCAACGTTATGGCATCGGAGGAATTGTAGTGCCCATTCAAATCTATTCTTATGGACATCGCCGTCCCGACAGCTTCCCTGACGGCCTTGAACCGGGCCTCATCCTCTCTGATTGTTGACCCGAGCTTGAGGCGCAGCCCCTTCACGTTATAGGCCTTGATCTGGGAGAGGGCGTCCTCCGCCATCTTTTCCGGTTCATCGAGGCCGACAATACTCGCCAGGGGAAGTCTCTTGAAGCACGGACCTCCGAGCAGTCGGTAAATCGGCAGACCTAGCGCCTTTCCCAAAATATCGTAAAGGGCTATATCGATAGCCCCTTTGGCGGCGACTCTGCCGTGTATTCTTTCCATGATTTTCCAGATACTTTGGATTTCGAACGGATCCTCTCCGATGATGGCAGGGCCAAGCCACTTTTCAATGAGAGGAATGATGTCCTCCTGAGATTCCCTTGTCTCGGGTATCCAGGGCGATGTCTCTCCGACGCCGACAATGCCTTCATCCGTATATACCTTTACAAATACATAGGCACGCATGTCGAAAAGACCGAAAGCAACTCTCTTGGGGGATTGAATGGGGATGCTTACAGGCAGTATTTCTATCCTTGTTATTTTCATCGCGTCTCCTCCGGTTCTCCGGTGTCGAAGAATAAATGCAATTCCTTCACCTTACGTCACCGTAATCTCTCCGCATATCATTTCCCTATACAGAACTTCCCCGGGAAAAGCGAGAGGGAAATAGGCCGGGGGGAGAGCGTCGATGTGTCAGGCCGAGGAAGGAATCTTTCTGGACGTTTCTATCGGGAAGTTGTAAAGGATGCCATGGTTTCTTTCTTGTTTAGACCAGGAAAAATAAACACCCTTGAGCTGAAAAACAGAATTGTGATGGCTCCCATGGGGGCTCGCGGTTTGATCGAACTCGACGGTCGCTTCTCCCAGCGCGCCGTCGATTACTACGTGGCCCGTGCGAGAGGCGGCGCCGGTCTGATTATTACCGGACTGATGGCGATTGAAACGGAAGTGGAAAAAAGGGATCGCGGCCCGTGGAGCCCCTTGGCCAGGGCCGATTCGACCCTCTACATTCCGCGCCTGAACGAGCTTGCGGAGGCTGTCCAGGACCATGGGGCGAAAATAGCCGCGCAGCTCACCGCAGGATACGGACGCTTGGCGAGACCCGAGGTCGTTCAAGCGGGCTGGGCCGTCGCGCCGTCGGCCCAACCTTGTTCAAGCGATCCTTCCGTGCTGGCCCGCGAACTTACGATCGAAGAGATCGTAAAACTGACGAAGGCCTTTGTTGCAGCCGCCTTGATTGTGAAGCAGGCGGGATTTGACGCGATCGAATTGCACGGTCATGAGGGCTATCTGATCGATCAGTTCATGACCGCTAAATGGAACAAGCGCAAAGACGGGTACGGCGGTGATCTAGAGGGACGGCTTCGGTTTCCTCTGGAAATCATCGCTTCAGTGCGACGCGCCGTAGGCGGCCAGTTTCCTCTGATCTTTCGTATGGCAGGGAGGCATCACGTTGAAGACGGACGGCATATCGAGGAGTCGATCGCGATTGCGCGAAAATTCGAAGAAGCCGGAGTCGATTGCCTGCACATTGATGCAGGGTGCAGCGAAGCCAAACACTGGGCCCATCCCCCTGTCTATATGGATCGGGGATGCACCGTGGATTGCGCCTCATCGATAAAAAAAAGGGTGACGATCCCGGTTATTGCAGTCGGACGATTGGGCTATCCCGATCTCGCAGAGAGGGTCCTTGCGGAGGGCGAAGCAGACTTTATTGCACTGGGGCGAGCGTTGTTGGCAGATCCGGAGTGGCCGATCAAGGTCAAAAAGAACGCAATCTCCGCCATCAGGCCGTGTATCGGGGATTACGACGGCTGCCTTGGCCGCATCGTGGCGGGGAAAACCCTCAGCTGCAGCGTAAACCCTCAAACGGGAATGGAAAGGGAGTTTTCGATAAAACCGGCTTCGGATAAAAAATCCTTGCTCGTTGTCGGCTCCGGACCGGCAGGTATGGAAGCGGCCAGGGTTGCGGCTCTGAGAGGGCATAGGGTAGTTCTGTGGGAAAAAGAGCCGCATCTCGGAGGCAACCTCATTCCTGCGTCCACGCCTTCATTCAAAGCTGACGTTAAAACGCTCATTTCTTATTTTTCGCATCAAATGGAATCTTTGAACGTCCGGGTCGTACTCAACAAGGAAGCCACGCCGGATCAGGTGTTGAAAGAGCACGTCGACGAAGTGGTCATCGCAACTGGCGCACGGCCCGCTATTCCGAAGTTACGGGGATTGGAGAAAATTTGTTTCTCCGACGCGGTTGATTTGCTCAAAGGCCGGGAGGCACCCGGAGACAGTGCTGTGGTTCTCGGAGGAGGTCTCGTCGGGTGCGAAACCGCCCTTTGGTTGTCAAAGACGGGGAAGGAAGTCGTAATCGTTGAATCGCTGCCTCATCTGATGGTCGGCATCTTTTCAATCACTAAACACGCGTTGAGCCAACTGCTCTTCGAGGCCGGCGTTCGGATCATGACAAGCACAACGGTTCTGGAGATCGTTGAAGACGGTGTTCTGGCAAGAAGTCCGGAAGGGGTTCAGCAGATCAGGACCTCTTTTCTCGTCGCCGCAACCGGTTTCGAGCCTGATCGACGGCTGCTTGACGGGTTGCAGGATGCCTCGTTCCCGGTTCATGCCATTGGAGACTGTGTGAAGCCTCGAAACATCCAGCATGCCATTTGGGAAGGCTTTCGGCTTTCCCTCAGAATTTGAATTCGCCCGACTGCTAATCAATAAACCTGGTTGGAGGATTGGACGATGACGACCGAAAGCCCGCCTATTCTTGTCGAACGAAAAGAGATGGTAAAAATTATCACGCTCAACCGTCCGCCCTTGAACATCGTGAACCCCGCGATGCTGAGGCGGCTGCTGGAAGAGCTTCAATCGACCGCACAAGATCGATCGATTCGAGCCGTGATTCTAACCGGCTCAGGACAAAGGGCATTCTGCGCGGGGGCGGACATGGGTGACGAGGAGGCTTTTGATCAAGCGAATGCAAGCAACCTGTTCCGAGAAATGGGGCGGAAATGCGTCGGCCTTATTGAATCTCTGCCGCAACCGGTGATCGCGGCCGTGGATGGTTATTGCGCCGGCGGAGGCACCGGCCTCGCCTGGCCCTGTGACTTTGTGATCGCAACGGATCGGGCCAGATTCGGAGCCAGGGATGCATATCTCGGGATGGTCCCCAGTTGGAGTGTAGGGATGGTTCGTCTGGCCCGATGGATAGGTCGGAGGAACGCGCTGGAAATTCTTCTCCTGGGAGAGTGGTTTCCGGCGGAAAAGGGTAAGGAATACGGACTGGTGAGCAAAGTCGTGCCACCCGAGAAGCTCATGGATGAGGCGATGGAAATTGCGAATCGCATTTGTTCAGCGGCTCCTCTCGCGATTGAGCGGTTAAAGCAAGGGGTGCGGAAAACCCTTTTCGAGGGTTACGAGGCGGCTTGCAGGCATGAGGCGGAAGCGTCTGACTTCATCAAGACCACCTGGGATGCCAGGGAAGGCATTCAGGCGTTTATGGAAAAGCGGAAGCCGAATTTTAAGGGCAAATAGCAATTCTGTTCCTCTCCCTCGCTTGCGGGGGAGAGGAACAGCTGAGAGCACTATTTCCGTGGAAATTTCTCAATTCGATACTCTCTGACCACGTCTTCATCAACCTCGATTCCCAGCCCGGGCAAATCGGCGAGTCTTGCACGGCCGTTAGAAATGACAGGTCCCTTTTTCAAGATATCCGCTTCCAGCTTGAACCAGGGAGTTTCCGTGGTGATGACATTTGAAAATAAAAGGCTCAAATGGATGGTCGCCGCGCAGACCGGGCCGAACTTGAAGTTGTGCGGCGCAATGGGGATGTTTCGCGCCTGGGCAAGAGAGTAGACCTTGGTCGATTCGAGTATCCCTCCGGCCGCCAGGACTTCAGGCTGGAGAATGTCCACGCAATCGGCTTCGAACATCCGTTCAAAGCCATAGATCGTGGACTCATTTTCTCCGCTGGCGATCGGGACCGGGGAACGCAAGCGAAGCTGAGCCAACGCACGATAATCGTCCGGCGGCCAGATCGGCTCTTCAAACCACCCTACGTCGTATTCCGCCAATTCGTTTGCGAACCTTTCCGCTTCCAGAGTGTTAAAAAAGCCGTTCACATCCATGGTAATTTCGACATCATCGCCCACCGCTTCGCGCGCCATTTTGACGGATTCGATATCCACCTGATGCAGCTTCACCGACCTGAACCCGGCCCTCGCCGCCGCTTCAGCCACAATACCCACTTCCTCCGGCGTCCGATACGTCTGCATGCTGGCATAGACGGGGATGGTATCATCTTCCTTCTCGCTTGCCAGGGCACGCAAGGAAGGATACGGGGCCACGGTTCTCTTGGCAACCCCGCCGAGAAGAGCGTGCACGGGTGCTCCGTAATGTTTTCCGACGATATCCCACAGGGCCATTTCTACGGCGCTCAGGGCATAAAAATAGATGCCCACACGTCCCGAATAAAAACCCGCGCGATACATGCGCTCATATAGCCCTGCTACATTGGTCGCATCCTGACCGATGAGATCCGGAGCAAGCGCATCCTTAATCACCGCAGCGATGGCGCTCGCCGAATTCCCATAATACCCTTCTCCGATTCCCTCCAGCCCGTTATCGCATTTTACCCGCACCAGCATGTAACAGCCATAATTCCGGCCAACCGGCTTTGGAAGGTTGGAAGCTGCGAGTGGGATATTTACGTTTACCAGTTCTATCTCTGCAATCTTCATTTTCACTACCTCAAAAGTTCACGATCCATTCAACGCCGAAAGCTCTCCGGCTCCCGAAAGAGATCGTGACATCGTTTAACGGCTGACTTGCATACATGCAAAGACTATGCGCAGACCGCAGTGGCTTAAAGAAAAACGGCTAACGCCGAGCCTTCTCCTTCATCCGTATCTCAGTCCTTGATCTTGCCGAGCTTAAGCAAAATCGGTTTTGTCTTGGCGGCCAGATCCCGATGGTATTTATCGGTCGCTTCGCTGCTCAGGAAAGAGGGAGTCACCTCAAAGGAGAGGCATATCTTCTTAAAATCCTCGTTGTCCATTGCCTTTTGGAAGGCATCCTGAAGGATCTTCACCACATCCTTTGGAACACCCGGCGGCCCATAGACGGCGAGTCTGGATTCCACCACAACGTCATATCCAAGCTCTTTGAGAGTTGGAAGATCCGGAAGGCCGGGCATCCGGACGCCCAGGTAGGTGGCAAGGCCTCGCATGCTGCCGTCTCGGATGTGCGGAATCGCTTCTCCCACACCAGTGAAAGCATCTGCATGGCCGCCGAGCACAGCTGCGACAGCGGGCGCCCCACCCTGATAGGGGACAAGCTTCATCTTGAGGCCCAGCTTTTCTTCCAGCATCCAGATGGGCAGGTTTTCCATCGAATCGGGGTTGGAGGTAGACAAAGACACTTGTCCGGGATTCGCTTTCACATGATCCAGAAACTCCTTGAACGTCTTCCATTTAGAATCGGCCTTCACGGCAAACGTGAAAGGGTAGATTCCGTAGGACGCGATGGGAGTCTGCTTGAAAACATCATAAGGAGGCTTTCGCAGAAAGTGGGCCAGATTAAAGGCGCTGCTCGGGTACACGTTCACGGTGTAACCGTCCGGTGCGGCTGAGTTGACTGCCGTTCCGGCGATAAATCCACCTGCTCCGGTTTTGTTCTCCACCACCACGGGGACCTTCAGGATTTCCGTCAGCTGCTTGGCGAGCATTCTGGCGGTCATGTCGGTCGAGCCGCCGGCCGCTGCACCGACGATGATCGTGATCGGTTTTTCCGGAAAAGCTGCATAGGTCTGCGCCGACACTGTCAGCCCCAGGATGGCCGCGAAGATCAAAGTTGCTACGGTTTTCACTTTCATTTGCTTCTCCTTTCTTTCCTTTTTTCTCGCTCTTGTTATGACTTCCCGCGAATGCGGACACCAATAGATACGATGCTCGTCACTGAGACGAAGTTTTTTCTCCACCCGGCGGGCGACCATGTAAACGAGGAAACATGCATTTCATTCGGCTAAACGCCGGCTTCAAAAAAGGACTTATAATGGAAAAAAACGCAATCGAAAGCAACACCGCCGAAACAGGGCGAGTGAAAAATATCGAAAGACTGCCGTTGGAATAAATGAGGGCTTGCCGGAGGGAAGTCTCCAGCATGGGACCGAGAACATAAGCCAGTATCAGGGGAGCCGGTTCGTATTCGAACTTCCTCATCAGGTATCCTACCAGTCCGAAGATCACCATGATCAGGACGTCCATAGGATT
>JALOPA010000721.1 GCA_025454125.1 Thermodesulfobacteriota bacterium | reverse complement strand
GCCTACAACAGCGCGGTGGGGTCTCTGGAATCGCGGGTGCTGCCTGCGGCACGGAAGTTCAAAGACCTGGGCGCCGTGTCGGGCGCCGAGATTCCTGTTTTGAGCCCCGTTGAGAGCGCTCCGCGCAGTTTTCAGGCTCCTGAAACCAACGAAAGTTCAGACAAAGACGAGTGAAGAACCCATGAAAGAAGAAATCAAGAAAAGGATTCTGGAGGCTCTCGGCAAGATCCCCGAGGGATACCTGAGTGACCTGGTGATCAAGGAAACGATCCGGTGCGTTCTCTTCGGCTGGCTCAAGGAGCAGGGGCTGATCCCTGTCCCTGCTTTTCAGAATCCCCGCTATCCCGAAAAGCCTGCGGACATTGTGGGCATCAAGCCCGGCCCGGTGATCGTGATCGCCTTCCGATCCAATCCAGCGATCGAACTGGAGGACGTCAAGAGTCTCGACAGGGTGCCTGCGGAGAAGAAGTTCGTGATCACCTTCTCGAAGCTTCAGAAAAAGGTCGAGATGAGCACCTTCTACCTGAAGCCGGGGGTTGAACACATTCATCTGTATTAGGAAAGTGACAAGGGACGAGTAACGAGTGACAAGATTG
The DNA here is from genome assembly GCA_025454125.1 of Thermodesulfobacteriota bacterium. The sequence goes on along the minus strand of JALOPA010000721.1, from coordinate 1,947 downwards.
TGTTTTGATCTCGTGACTCGTTACTTGTCATTCATGCGCCTCCGGCGCACTCGTCACTGCACTGGGTGCCTTTGTCCCTGCTATTCCCTTGCCACACCTCTAAGAATGGAGAGGTTGCTCAGGGCTTTGCCGGCGCCTACGGCGACGGCCGACAGGGGGTCCTCTGAAATGTGGATGGGGAGCTTGGTTTCGTTGCGGAGCAGTTCATCCAGGTTCCTCAGCAATGCCCCGCCTCCTGTGAGCATGATGCCGCTGTCCACGAGGTCAGCAGCCAGTTCCGGGGGAATCTGTTCAAGGGCAGCGTGAACCGTTTCCACAATCGTATTGATTTGATCTGAAATCGCCTCCCGGACCTCGTCGGAATCAATGGTCAGGATCTTGGGAATTCCGGTCACCAGGTCTCTTCCTTTGACTTCAACCGTGTCGATCTGATCGCGAGGGAACGCATTGCCCACAGTCGTCTTGATAATCTCTGCTGTGCTGGCTCCGATGAGGAGATGATATTTTCTCCGGATGTAATCCACGATGGCCTCATCCATCCGGTCGCCGGCCACTCTCACGGACTTGCTGTAGACGATTCCGCCCAAAGAGATCACGGCGACTTCGGTGGTTCCTCCGCCGATGTCCACCACCATGTTCCCTCTAGGCTCGGTCACGGGCATTCCTGCTCCGATGGCCGCAGCCATGGGTTCTTCAATGAAAAACACTTCTCTTGCCCCGGCGGACTCAGCCGATTCCCGCACCGCTCTCTTTTCCACTTGCGTGATGCCGCTGGGCACTCCGATGATGATTCTGGGCCGGACAAGCCTGCTCCGTTTGTGCACCTTCCTGATGAAGTAGCGAAGCATGGCTTCGGTGATCTCGAAATCCGCAATGACGCCTTCTTTCATCGGTCGGATGGCCACGATGTTTCCAGGCGTGCGGCCAAGCATCAGCTTGGCTTCCTTTCCCACAGCCAAAACCTTTCTGCCTTGCCCTTTCTCCCCTCCTTTTACGGCCACCACGGAAGGTTCGTTCAAAACAATGCCCTTGGCCTTTACGTAGACCAGGGTGTTCGCCGTGCCCAGGTCAATGGCCAGGTCGTGAGAGAAAAGCGATGAAATCGGACCGAGTACCATCTGTCTTTCTATGCCCTCCTGTCCTTTGTGCGGTGAATGAGGCTTAAATAAAACATGTTTACTCTGAAAGACAAAAAAAAGAAAGCCCTAATTTTGTCGGAGCTTGACACGGGGGGAGGGCTCAGGCACCATATCGGAGTCCCTTCGATCCTGTTTCTCCGGTCAGGGACGAGCGCTGGAACGTCAGGACAGGGCAGGAGTGAGGCTGAAGAGTGGAAGGAGGCAAAGAGGGAGGGAAACACGTGGAGGGGGCTGGGCGAATCAAGGAAAGGCTTGCCCTTAAAAGGGGCGCCGGCCTCTGTGTTGCCTTACTGGTCTTGATCTGGGGCGGATGCGCCACTAAACCTCCGACTCCGCCAAAGGCGCCTCCTGCGCCGGTCATTAAAGAAGTTCCCCGCATGAGATACTCGATTCAGGTCGGGGCCTTCAGCAATGTGGACAACGCGGCCCGTCTCACGGAGTCCCTGGAAAAGCAGGGCCTGAGCGCCTACTACTTTCAGCACAAGTCAGGCCTGTTCAAAGTCCGTTTCGGTGACTATCCCACCCGGGATGCGGCCCGCATGAAGGCAGAGGCTCTTGCTCAGGCCGGTCTCTTCGCCGAATACTATATTGTGAGCCCCGAAGACTATGCTCTGGCAAGGATCAGGCTTTACGGGGAAGCCACGGTGCGGAACGAGATTGTGGAAACGGCCGAGCGTTTCCTCGGTCTCCCGTATCAGTGGGGCGGCTCTTCCACTGAAGAGGGTTTTGACTGCAGCGGGCTGACGATGGCCGTGTATCAGTTGAACGGTCTTGACCTCCCCAGGACTTCCAGAGATCAGTATTCCAT
>JALOPA010000720.1 GCA_025454125.1 Thermodesulfobacteriota bacterium | reverse complement strand
TGGATGCAGGAGGGGCAGCCGTCCTCACACTCACAGGTTTTGACGTGAGACAGGGTTTTCTCGAGAAGTTCGAGGACCACCTCGAAGCCGTGTTGCGCCAGCCCGACCCCGCCGGGGTAACCGTCGTAAATGAAGATCGCGCTTTTCCCAACCTGAGGGTGGTGGGTGTGGGAGATGCCGCCGATGTCGTTCCGGTCGCATAGGGCGAAGAGAGGGAAAATGCCGATGGCCGCATGCTCGATGGCGTGGATGCCTCCCATGAAGTGGAGGTTTTCCTCTTCGATCCGGCTGTAAATGGCGTCATCGATTTCTATCCAGAAGCTCACCGTCTCGAAAGTCTGGGGAGGGAGTTCCAGGGGATGCGCCCCGAGAAGCTCCTGGCCGGGCAGGGCCCGCTTCTCGTAGCCGGTGATCCGCTCCGTGACCTTGACCCTTCCCTCCCTCACGATGAAGTTGGCCTTGGGCCTGCTTCGGGTGATCTCCAGGATCTCCGTTTCCTTTTCCGAAAGGGATCGCGTGAAGTACTTGAGCTCGGTGGCGTGGGCGATGATGTCCTTCTTTTCAAGGTCCAGGTGATGAACGAGGTACTGCTTTGCGCGGTGAAGATAAATGGCGCCGGGATGGCATTCTTTCAGTGCCCGGATTCCGTCCACCGTGCCGAAGGCCTGCCCTGTGTCCTTTTCGAAGATCGTGAAGGTCTGGCCGATGGAGCGGATATTCACCCCCTGGTGGGGATTGCGCTTGGCCGCGTACCAGAGGGGACGGCCTTCCGCAGACCGGGTCAGAGCGCCCTCCTGTTCGAGCGCTTCGAGGTGCTCGGGAAGATCCTGGGCCCAGTATTTCGAATCCTCCTGCGACAGAGGGTGCTCTGCGGCGGCGCAGGGAAGATGGGCCTTCACCACGTAGGGGTTGTGAGGGTCGAGAATGGCGGCTTCAAAGGGCCTGTCGAAAAAATCGTCCGCGTGCTTCATGAAGTACTGGTCGAGCGCATCCGGTTTCGCCACCAGAATGATCATGGATTCCCTTCCGGACCGCCCGACTCGGCCGCCTCTCTGCCAGGTGTTGATCATGGTCCCCGGGTACCCCACGAGCAGGCATATGTCGAGATAGCCGATGTCGATTCCCATCTCCAGGGCGCTCGTGGACACCACACCGAGGAGGTCCCCGGCGGCCAGCCTTTTTTCGATCTCCCGCCTCTCTTCAGGCATGAACCCTGCGCGATAAGAGCTCACTTTCTGGCGAAGCCTTGGGGAGAGCTGGGAAACCCAGATGTGAATGAGCTCCGTGATCTTTCGGGACTGGGTGAAGGCAATGGTTCGAAACCCTGCCTGGATGCAGCGGATGAAGAGCCGGGCAGCGCTGAAATTGGGGCTGGCTGTGGGGTTCATGAAGACCACGTGCTGGCCGGCCCTCGGCGCGCCGCTCTTGTCCACCACGCGGATGGGTTCTTCAATGAGGGAGCGGCCGAAAATTTCCGGATTGCTGACGGTCGCCGAAAGCATGACAAACTGGGGCATTGAGCCGTAGATCGCACAGACTCTCTTCAGCCTTCTCAGGACCTGGTTCGTGTGGGAACCGAAGATGCCTCGGTACGTGTGGACTTCATCCAGGACGACCAGGGAGAGGTTCTCGAACAGCTTCTCCCATGTCTCGTGGTACGCCAGAATGGCGCTGTGGAGCATGTCCGGATTGGTCACCAGGATCTGGGGGATATTGGCCCTGATCTGCTTGCGCCGGTAAGCCGAGGTGTCCCCGTCGTAGATTCCGGCTGAAATCTTTTTTCCCTTGAGGCCCTTGAGAAGGAAGGAGAGGTTCTTCATCTGGTCCTGTTCGAGTGCCTTGAGCGGAAAGACGTAGAGAGCCCTGGCCGCCGGGTTCTTGAGCAGGGTTTCCACAAAGGAGAGGTTGTAGATCAGGCTTTTTCCGCTCGCGGTGGGGGTGGACACCAGGACATTGGCTCCCTGCCGGATGCTTTTGATGGCGTCCACCTGATGTTTAAAGAGGGTCCGGATGCCAAGGTGGGGCAGAATCCCGGCGATTTCAGCCGGAAGATCCGGGTCATCCCCGTATTCGGCCTCCAGGGGAGGGATGGAGCGATAGTGGACCAGCGCTTGCCCGAAATCGAGGTCGTTCTTGAGGCCATGGACAAAATCAGTCAGTTCCACTTTATTGTCACTCTTGGGGCATGAAAAAATATTCGCCTTTGGGCGAAGACTCCGTGGCGTTTCTGAACTAGGACGTAGGCACAAAGTTGCAAAGGCACACAGGCACAAAGGAAGAAAGGGACAAAGGGGCAAAGGCACAAAGAAAGAGGCAAGGGGACAAAATCGCAAAATCACAAAGCAGAAAAACCGTTTTGCTCTGTCCCTTTGGCCCTCTGTGCCTTGGTGCCTGTGTTCATCCGCCCCTTTGTCCCTCAAGCTGCCGGCTTCAGCCGATAGAGGTTGACTCCTTGCGGAACTTTGCTTTCATCGACTCGCTCAGTTCCTCCTGCGTGGGCCTGGGGCTCAGCTTTTCCCTGCGCTCCGCCTCGGCTTTCGCTTCG
>JALOPA010000719.1 GCA_025454125.1 Thermodesulfobacteriota bacterium | reverse complement strand
GCTTGTCATGCACAATGATTTTGTCATCGTAGGACCCGCTGAAGACCCGGCCAAGCTCAAAGGGTTGAAATCCGCCGGGGAGGCATTCAAGAAGATGGCTGCAGCTCAGGCGCTGTTTATCTCGAGGGGGGACAACTCCGGGACCCATGCAAAAGAAAAGGATGTCTGGAAGGTTGCGGGGGTGAATTACGAAGGCGAGAAGTGGTATCAGCAGACCGGTCTCGGAATGGGACAGACGTTGAACGTGGCCGCGGAAAAGAAGGGCTACACGCTCACCGATCGCGGGACCTATCTGGCTCTGGCAAAAACTTTGAAGCTCGATATTGTGGTTGAAGGGGATGCGGTGCTCCTCAACATCTACCACGTCATGGAAGTGAACCCCCAGAAATGGCCCAAGGTGAACATTGCAGGGGCGAAGTCTTTTGCGGACTTCATGGTGTCCAAGGAAACTCAGGACATCATCAAGACGTACGGTGTGGACAAGTACGGCTCTCCTCTCTTTTTCCCTGATGCGGGCAAGAAGGTGGAGGATTTGGGGAAATAAATGGATCTCATTCTTGAAGGAATCAAAAAGGCCTTCTGGCTCCTGGTCAGCTTTGACCCGGAGGTGCTCGGGATTACGCTTCTTTCCATCAAGGTGTCAGGAAGCGCCACCCTGATCAGCCTGTTCATAGGGATATCGGTGGGGGCCGGTGTGGCCCTCACCCGATTCCCCGGCAGAAGGTTTGTGGTGAGCCTGATCAACACGGGCATGGCCCTTCCGCCGGTGGTGGTGGGGCTCTTCGTGACCATCTCCCTCTGGAGAAACGGCCCTCTGGGGTTTCTGGGGATCCTATACACGCCTCTGGCCATGATTATCGCCCAGGCGGTGATCGCAACGCCTATCGTGACGGGCATCACTCTGGCTGCGGTCCAGCAGCTTCCGGCAAAACTCCGTCTTCAGATTCTGGCTCTAGGGGCTACCCGTCTCCAGATGCTCTGGATCTTGATCAAAGAGGCCAAGCTGTCCCTCCTTGCAGCAGTCATGGCGGGATTCGGAGGCGTTATCTCAGAGGTCGGTGCGTCCATCATGGTCGGTGGAAACATCAAGGGGTACTCCAGAGTTCTCACCACAGCCACGGTCATGGAGACGGGCCGTGGAAATTTCGATGTGGCGATTGCCCTATCCATCATCCTGCTGCTATTGGCTTATCTGATCAACCTGGTGCTCACACAAATTCAGCAGCGTGAGAGGCGACGATGAACGCGTCGCTGCCTGTATTCGATGTCAGAAACCTTCAGGTCAACAGGGGTGGATCCCTGATCCTGAATGTTCCGGCCCTTGCAGTCGCTGAGGGGGAAATCCTTGTCCTTATCGGCCCGAACGGCGCCGGCAAAAGCACACTTCTTCAAACCCTCTCCGCTCTGGCGAAACCTTCCCGAGGAGAGATCTTTTTTAGAGGGCAGAAGATCGGCGCAGAAATCCCTCTTCTTCAGTATCGAAGAAAGCTTGCCATGGTTCTCCAGGAGCCGCTCCTCTTCGACACGACGGTGTATCACAATGTCGCGAGCGGCCTGAAGATTCGAGGGATGAAAAGGGATGAGATTGAACCGGTTGTGGCGAAGGCTTTGGAGCGTTTCGGGATTGCTCACTTGAAAGATCGGTCGGCACGGACCCTTTCGGGCGGCGAAGCCAGAAGGGCAAGCATTGCGCGGGCGTTTGCCACCAACCCTGAGGTCCTTCTTCTGGACGAGCCTTTTTCGGCTCTTGACCCGATCATGCGGGAGACCCTGATCGAAGATCTGGAAAAAGTGCTTCGGGAGACACGTATCACCACGATTTTTGTCACCCACGATCGTATGGAGGCGCTTCGGCTTGCCACTCGGCTCGGTGTGATGAATGCCGGGGAGATTCTTCAAACCGGATCCCCTGACGACGTGATGAATCACCCTGCCAATGAATTTGTCGCCTCCCTGGTGGGGGTCGAGAACATCCTGCAGGGAAAGGTGGTCAGAAGGGACCGAGGGACCTTCTTCACCTCTGTTTCAGGGCAGGAAATCGAAGCCGTCGGAGATGCGGATTTAGGAGAATCGGTTTCTCTTTGCATCCGGCCTGAGAATGTGGCCCTCTCGGCTATAGCGTCAGGCGACTTGACGAGCGTGACTGACACGTTCCCGGGGACGGTCGAGAAGATCACCCCGATCGGTCATTACAAAAAGGTTCTGCTCAACTGCGGATTCCCGCTGGTGGCCTACGTGACAAACCCTTCCTTCTCCGATCTCTTGCTCAAAGAAGGGAGCGAGGTGCTCGCCTCCTTCAAACCCAAATCGGTCCACGTGATCCGGGGCGCTACGAGGTCTGCGGTGGAGCCTCAATGGACCAAGGTCGAGAGGTAGCTAACCGCTAGAAACAGGAGCGTGAGAGTGAGTACAAGCTTTATAAATCTCGCGGGAAAGTACTTCTGGAGTCGGGCACCACAGTACATGCCCAGGAAACCGCCTGCACCAAAAAGGGCGCCGAGCAGCCAATCAGGGGCAACCATGAGCCCTGTGCTGGAGTAAAGCGGAGC
>JALOPA010000718.1 GCA_025454125.1 Thermodesulfobacteriota bacterium | reverse complement strand
CGGGGGACACCTTCACGGACGGGACGGTCAACTATGCCATGACCTCTATGCGTGTCCCTGAACCGGTGGTTTCTCTCGCCATCACCCCGAAAGACAACAAGTCGAGCACCCAGATGTCCAAAGCCATCCACCGCTTTGTGCGGGAGGACCCCACTTTCCGCTCTCATGTGGATCATGAATCCGGGGAGACCATCATCTCCGGCATGGGGGAGCTCCATCTTGAAATCTACGTGGAGAGAATGAGGCGGGAGTTCAGCGCCGAGGTGGAGACCGGCATGCCCCAGGTGGCTTATCGCGAAGCAATTTCGCGAAAAGCGGAATTCAATTATACCCACAAGAAGCAGACCGGGGGATCAGGCCAGTACGGTCGGGTGGCCGGCTTCATGGAACCTTCCGAGGATCAGGGTTATGAGTTCGTCAACGCCGTGAGGGGCGGATCCATCCCCACGGACTTCATCCCGGCTGTGGAGAAGGGTTTTCAGGCCTGTCTCGAGAAGGGGCTTCTTCTGGGCTTTCCGATCCTTGGCATGAGAATCACGATCAACGACGGCGCCTCCCATTCCGTGGACTCCTCGGAGCTCGCCTTCCGGCAGGCGGCCATGGGCGCGTTCAGGCAGGCCTACATGAGCGCTAAACCCCTGCTGCTCGAACCGATCATGAAGGTGGCGGTAGAGTGCCCTTCGGACTTCCAGGGGAGCGTCATGGCTTCCATCAGCCAGCGCAGAGGCATGATCACGAGTTCTGCGGAAGACGGCGTGTTCACGACCGTTGAGGCGGAAGTTCCCCTGGCCGAGATGTTCGGTTATGCCACCACCCTTCGCTCCCTTACCCAGGGCAAAGCGGAGTTCACCATGGAGTTTGCCAAGTACAACAAGGTGCCGGATTCCATTGCCGAGGAGTTGAAGAAAACGTTTGCCGACAGACTGAAGGGAGGAAAGAAATGACCACCAAGAGCAGTCTTCTCAAGATCCTTGAAAAGTCATCCCGTAAAGGCTTGGGTCGCGGAAACCTCGGAGTCCTGGTCGCCCGGGCAGGAGTCGGAAAAACCGCGTGCCTTGTCCACATCGCCATGGACAAGCTTCTCAGAAATGAAAAACTGGTCCACGCGTCCCTTCAGGACAGCCCTGAAAAAGTGACCTCCTACTACAATGTGATCTTTTCCGAGCTTGTGAAAGCGCTCAGCCTGACAACGCCCTCCGACGTCAAGGTGCAAATTGACAAAAACCGCATGATCCTCGCCTATCTGAACCAGAGCTTTGACCTGCGTCGACTGAGAGAGAATCTGAAAAACCTCTCGGAGAAGGTGGGATTTGTGCCTGACACGATTATCGTGGACGGGTTGGACTTCTCAAGGGTCGGAGCGGAGATTTTCGAAGGATTCAAGAAACTGGCTCAGGACTTCAATGTAGAAGTCTGGTTCTCGGCTCTTTCCAAGTCTAGCCCCGGCGATGCCAAACGCCAGGGCATTCCTGCACCGGCAGACAAGTTTGTTTCCTTCTTCAGCATCGTCATCGAGCTTCAGCCCACGGAGTCGGCCGTGGAGCTCAGGCTTCTGAAAGATCACGAGAGCACAACGCCGGTGGGCGAAATGCTTCTTCTCGACCCCAAGACCTTTCTCGCAAGAGGTTAGGTTCGGGATACCGGCTTGCGGCCGCTCTGGGCACCCAGAAACGGGACGAAGGGGATGAGGGCCATGCCCGGTAGCGAGGCCAGGAAGCTGATCCCGAAGAAAAACCCGTAGCCTAGCCGTTCCGCCAGGAACCCGCCGGCCACTCCTGCGAAGACACCGCTCAAATTCATGAGCCCTGTGCCGATGGCAAAATGGGCAGCCTTGAAATCAGGAAGGCAGGTCCGCATGAGGAACGTGACAAGGACAGAGGTGCCCAGGCCGCCTGCAAACTGATCAAAGGCGTGCACGAGGGCCACGCAAAAAAGATTCCCTGCGCCGACGGGAGTGACCTGCTGAGCGCCCGTGTTGAGCGCGAGATATGGGCCGAGGTAAAGGGCCAGGGCCATGTAAACCAGGTTGGTCAGGTTTTGCGCCAGGAGGAAAGGCCAGATCGTTCTTCCGAGAGAATATTTCGAGATCATCCACCCCCCGGCCATGGCGCCGAGAATGGAAAAAGGAAGCCCCACCCCTCCCGAGATCCAGCCATAGTGGACCTTGATCCCCAAGTCGACTATGAAAGGGGACACCATGGAAGAGAGCATGGACTCCCCGGCTCGCATGAGAATGATGAAAGCGAGAACCACCCCCATGTTCTCCCTGTCCATGTAGGCCATGAAGGCCCGGGCATAGAAGGAGTCCACGTCTCCTAACAAGAGTCTCTTGATTTTCCCTCTGAAGGAGGCCAGAAGAACCAACCCGGCCAAGAGACCGATGCCGATCCAGCCTGAAAAGCTGATCTTCAAAAGGAAAGGCGCCTCAGCGGCCGCCTTCAGGATTTCATCCCGAAATGCGAAGAGCCCGATGATCAGCAGGATCGCGACCGCCAGGAGCGCCAGGGATTTCCCTTCAAAAAACAGCTTTTGTCTTTCTCCACTCGCGGGAGAAAAGTGAAGTGGTAGAGGGTCAGCAACAGGAGAAGCGCGCCAGAGGCCAGATAGCTCAGGAACCAGCCCAGGGTCGCACCGAGGGTGACGACCACGCCTGTACCGGTCATCATGGCGATCCGGTAGGCCATGACCCTATACCCCACGAACTTCGCCTGTCCGGCCTCATCCAGGGCTTCCATGTAGTAGCCGTCAATGGCCATGTCGTGGGTGGCGGCGATGAAGGACCCGATGAAGAGAAGGACGGCAATGACTTTGATCCCTGACGGCGCAGAGGTGAGGAAAGCGACACCGATCGCCAGGAGTCCTAGAAGGAATTGGAGGCTCAGCATCCAGCGACGCTTTGTGGCGTATTCGTCGATCTGCGGTCCCCAAAGGAACTTGACGACCCAAGGAATGCCGAAAAGAGACGTCAGGCCGATCGCCTCCAGGCTCACCTTCATGTCGCGGAAAAAGACGGAAGAGACCATTCGAATGAGGGTATAGGGGAACCCCTCGGCAAAATAGGTGCTGAAGGCCCACACATGAGCAGACTGAAGCAGAGTTTTTGTCCCGGTCTTCAAGGAATGGTCGCTCCAGAGCCCTAGATACCTTCTATCCCATGGAGATTCAACAGATAATTTGTTTGTCAAATTGCTTTTGCGCGTTGATTTGGGTCCGGGGTTCTGATAGGGATAGGCAACTTGATCGTGCCGTGTTCTGTTTTATGTTGAATCCATGAGGAAGACCCCAGGAGGTTCGGTCCAAGTGCTTTTTTTCAGGAACAGAGAGTCCAAGACAGGCCGCAATGACCCTTGCCCTTGCGGCAGCGGACTGAAGTACAAGAAATGTTGCATGGGAAAAGAAGCTCTGGGACCCGCTCAGATCAAAGAGAAATATTATCGGGATTACCGGATCAGGCTTAAAGAGAAGGCCGACATCGAGGCGATCAAAGCGGCCGGCCGGATTGCACTCGCCACCCTGGACCTCGTTGAAGAAAAACTGAGGCCCGGTATGGCCACAGACGAGATCAACACCCTCGTGCACGACTTTACGGTGCAAAACGGGGCTGTTCCGGCTCCACTGAACTATCGGGGATTTCCAAAGAGCGTGTGCGTTTCCGTAAACGAGGAAATCTGCCACGGCATCCCCGGAAAGAGAATCATCCAGGAGGGCGACATCGTGAACGTGGATGTGACCCCGATCCTGAAGGGATACTATGCCGATGCGAGCAAGACCTTCTTTGCAGGGCAGCCCGGTCCTGACGCCCGAAAAATCGTGGACGTAGCCAGACAGAGCCTCAAACAGGGAATGGCCATGGTGAAGCCGGGCAACCGAATCGGCGACATCGGCTGGGCGGTTCAAACCTACGCGGAAGGCCAGGGGTGTTCCGTGGTGCGCGAATTCGTGGGCCACGGGGTGGGATTTGACTTTCACGAGCCCCCCCAGATTCCCCACTTCGGACAGAAGGGAAAGGGAACGATACTGGTCCCCGGCATGGTCTTCACCATCGAACCCATGATCAATCTGGGCAAGAAGGACCTTCACATTCTCGCGGACAACTGGACCGCCGTGACCAACGACCGCTCCCTCTCAGCGCAATTCGAGCAGACTATCCTGGTCACAGAAGAAGGGTTTGAAAGTCTGACGCCTTTTGACCTTGATGCGCCGCTATTGCGGGGGCAATAAGCGGCAAACTCGAAATTCGAATATCTAATTTCGGATTTCGCCTGCCTCGCCGAAGCGGAGGCGCGGAGGCGGGTGCTTCGGATGTGACCGGGCTCATGATGGACTCTCCCCTCCGATTAACCACCTCATTCATCTCCTTTGCCAAAAGCTCGGGCTTTATTGCCGTCGGATTTTCCCGGCCGAACCGACCTGCCCATTTCGATTCGTTCCTGAGCCGGCTCGCAGACCGAAACCACGGTGACATGGCCTGGCTTGAAAGGAATCTGGATGTTCGGGCGGATCCGTCCAAGCTGCTTGAAGGCTGTCAGACGATCATCTCCCTTGCCTATCCCTATCCCAATGCCCGGCATGAAACAGAGGACGGTTTCCGGGTCGCCAGATATGCTGACCCTTCCAGAGAGGACTACCATTTTCGGCTCACGAAATTGGGAGAGCATCTTTCCGGATGGATTCAAAGGACCCACCCGGAAAGCCGAGCCAGGATCTGTGTCGATTCATCGCCGGTCCTGGAGAAAAGCATCGCCTGGCAGAGCGGGATAGGATTCATTGGAAAGAATACCCTGGTGGTGATTCCAGGCTATGGCTCCTACTTCTTTCTCGTGGAAATAG
>JALOPA010000717.1 GCA_025454125.1 Thermodesulfobacteriota bacterium | reverse complement strand
CATAGGCAAGGTCTCCGAATTCATAGAGAGAGCCGAGCACGCCGAACTCATCCACCACCGCCACGTCAAAGCGCTCCGCAGGGAGTGACGAATAGAAAACGACCTGGAATGGACCCTGCATAAACACCCGGCGAACTTCCTCAGCACGGTGAGGATGGCGGGGAGCGACAACGAGCTTCAATCCGGGCATGGATTGACGGAGTTGGACAAAGATCGTCCTGAGGATCACCTCCTCCCCCTCATGGGTGCTTCCCGCCACCAGCACCCTTTCTCCTTTTTGGATTGCGAGTTTCGCCCCGAGTTGCTCGAACTTCGCCGGGCGGCCGGACATCTTTGCCGCGTCGAACTTCAGATTGCCGGGTTCTGCCAGTCTTTCCGGGTTCACTCCCAGTTTTCTGAAGGATTCGGCATCGGAGACCGATTGGGGGTAGACGCGGGAGAAGGTGTTCAGAGCCGGCGAGAAAAGCCTCTTCGCTTGACCATATCTCTTGAAAGAAGAAGGGGACAACCGTGCGTTGATCAAGAACGAGGGAATGCTTTGGCGCCGGAGCTCAGCCATGAACCCGGGCCAGATGTCGGTTTCCACGAGCACAACCATGGACGGTTCCAGGTTGAGAAAACAGCGGCGCACGGGGAAAAGGAGATCCAGAGGGAAGTAAAACAGACCGTCCACAGACCCTTCCAGCTTGTCCCTCGCTGTCTCGTACCCGCTCTCGGTGGACACCGAGAGATAAAGCCTTGCCGGTTGGATTTGAGAATGGAGTTCCCTGATCAACGGCACGGCAGAGAGCACCTCGCCGACCGAGAGGGCGTGGGCCCAGAGAACTTTTTCTCTCCTTTGGGCCGGCCCGCCTTGCGAAGGGGTTGTTCCCGGAAAGCGCTGGAAACCCAGTCGAGGCAACAGGGTAGTTCGTCGTTTTCCCTTGAGCAAAAGGATGGGGGTAAGAGCGAGCAGGACGGGCGGAAACAAGGCGTTCATCCCGAACTGATACATCCCCAGGAAAAGCCGCTCAGCCCATCGAAGGCCTGAAGAGCCTGCTGTTTCACCCTTGTTCACTCTGTCCTGCCCTTGAATTCCTTTCAGCGCTTAGGCGGGCCACGTCTTCCGCCACCTGCTCGACCGTGATCCTGTTCATGCAGGCCATTGGATCAAGATCTGCGGTCTTGCAGGATTTGTTGAAGCAGGGACTGCAGCTTACGCCTGCGCGGAGTACCACGTGTCCTTCTCCATAGGGGCCTGTGCGCCAGGGCGCGGTGGGACCGAACAAAGCCACCACCGGCGTTCCCACAGCCGCTGCCAAATGCATAGGTCCTGTATCGGTTGACACCACCACGCTTGCCAAACGATACACAGCGGCAAGGACCTTGAGACTTGTCCGCCCGTCCAGGCGGATCACCGAAGAGCCGAGCCTCCGGACCATTTCATCAATGAGAGGGCGGTCCTCCCTGCTCCCGGTGAACGCGACCTGGAAACCTTTTTCCAAAAGGCGCTCAGCGAGCTCTTCGAACCTGCGTGGAGTCCACAGCTTGGTCGGCCACTTGGCCATGGGGTTGATCGCGACAAAAGGTCGATCCAACCGAACGCCGCTTTCAACCAGGAACTGTTCAGCTGTTCTTTCCTCTTCTTTTCCAATGGGCAGGTCGTAGAGAACTTCGGATTCGGCGATGCCGAGCGCTCGAAGGAGGTTCAGCCCTCGATCCAGAGCGTGAATCTCCATGGAAATGGCTGGAATCCGCTCGTTCAAAAATAGGTGGCTCTTTTCAGAATGCTCCATTCCTTGACCGAAGCCCGCCTTGCGCCGGCCTCTTGCAAGAAAGATCCACAGGCTGCTTTTGAGTAATCCTTGGAGATCAAGAATCAGGTCGTAGCGGGTACGGCGAAGTTGCAGGAGCAGGCTCAAGAAAAGCCTTGCGGCAGAGGGAAATCGACCCACCTTCACGAGCTTGACGAATTCCCTCCTCCGCCAAACCAAAGCCCGACTCAGCGCCGCATGCCCCTCAACCAGGTCGGCGGCGGCGTCCTCAACAAGCCAATCACTCTGAGCATCGGGATAATGCCGGCGCAGCGCTGTGAGGGCGGGAAGGGTGTGAATGACATCGCCGATGGCGCTCAGTTTTACGATCAGGATCTTCATGGGTGCAGTCAGTCCCGCGCGCCTCCGGCGCTCATCTCGCACAAGGCCAGGGACAGCATTACATTCGAAGATACAGTTCCCTGGCCTTTTCCGGCGTCATGATCTTCTTCCAATCAGGACCCAGAGCGTTTTGCCACAGGGGATCAAGACTCAAGGCCACCCGGATCATCTCCGACATCCGGTGCTCCGCAAGCCCTTTCGTCATTTCGCGAGGAAGGGGGATGCGGTGCTCGGCCACCATTTTCCTGAATTCGCGCACCTCCACCGGGTAATATTCTTCGAGATGGTTGAAGATGACGCAATTCCCGATGCCATGGCGTGCGCCGAGGACATAGGACAGGCCGTAACCTAAGGCGTGGCAGACCCCTACCTGAGAGTAGGCGATGCTGAGTCCCCCAAAGTAGGACGCGATCATGA
>JALOPA010000042.1 GCA_025454125.1 Thermodesulfobacteriota bacterium | reverse complement strand
ACTCCTGGCGCGAGAGCTGGTAGAGGGCCAGCCACTGAACGAAAAGCCCGTCCTGCTTGAGCCGGGATTTCGCGGTCTGAAAGTGCTCCACTGTGTACAGGTTCCCGATCCCGATTTTCCAGGGCAGGAAAAGGTCCCCGATGATGAGGTCATAACGCTCCTGTTTCCCGAGCAGATAGTTGCGTCCGTCCTCGATCACAACAGAAGCGCGGGGGTCGTTGAAGAGCCGTGCCACGTGATCCGTCAGATAAAGGCGGGCCGCCCGCACCACTTCAGGAACCAGTTCACACACCGTGACCCTAACCACGTCGTAACGGAGAGCGGTATCGGCCGTAATTCCCGTTCCCATTCCAAGATAGAAAATGGACCTGGCGTTCTCATGAATACTCATGGGGACGATGGTCTGTGCTCTGTGAGTGGCGGCAAAGGTCGGCTTGGTTCCTCCCAGGATGTATTTGTTGTTCAAGACCAGGGTCAGGTATTCTTCCTGCCCCTGGTCCTTGACCTTCACGACGGAAGTGATCGATTGGCTCCCTTCAATCACAGCCACGAGTTCCTGGTTCCCTTCGGCACCCAGGTAGACCAAAGGGTACCGGTCCGTTTGGGCGGAGAAGTGAAGGATCATGGCGATGCCGGCAACGGCCCAGGCCATGTGGCGTTTCATGCCCGTACCTGCGAAGAGGGCCGCAACAAAGGCCAGGGCGAGGTAGAGGAAGGAGGCGAACCAGAGGCTGCTCCAGAGACCGAGGGACCCTAGCATGAAGAACCCGGCGCATAGAGAACCCAAGATCGCTCCTACCGTGTTCACGGAAAGAAGGCGGCCCATGACCGGCCCGGGCATCCCTTTCAATCCTTCCGCAAGCTTGATGAGGTAAGGGAAAACCGTTCCGAGCAGAACCCCTGGGACGAAAATCACGGCGGACGTCGCCCAGCCAAGGGCCAGCAGATACGCGGCCCAGGTCCCGGGATCGCTGAAAACGAGGCGCTCCAGTCCGTTGGTCAGGTGATGGAAGAGGGCAGGGGTCGTGCTGCAAGCGATCCCCGTGAGGGTCAAGAGGACAACCAGAACAGGGACAGGCGCCAGGCGGGTCCTGGTCAGAAGGGTGGCCAGCGCAGCCCCCACAGCCAAGGCGATGAGGAACACAATGAGGATCATGGAAAAAGTGTAAACCGTGTTCTGCAGCACCTGGCTGAACATCCTGGTCCAAAGGACCTGCAAGGCCAGAGCCAGAAACCCTGAGGCGAACGACAGAAAATAGAGCAACCCTGTGCCCGGGGATCCTTTCGCGACCTGAATTTCCTGCGGGGGTGAAGCATCCTCAAGAGGCAAAGAGGAGGTTCCCACGGATTTCCCGACCATCACGGCCAAGAGGCCGATGGCCGTGCTCATGACGATGGCGGCCAGGTAGGACCGCGTGTATCCCAGGAGAGGCGGCAGAAGGAATCCTGCCAGGACCGTGCCCAGGACGGCTCCTGCCGTATTGATGGTGTAGAGAAGGGATCCGGTTTTTCCCATTTCCAGGGGCCTTCTCACGAAATACTGGCTCAGCACCGGCAGGGTCCCGCCCATGAAAAAGGCAGGCAGGAAAAGGATAGTGAGCGACAGAAGGAACTTGGCAAACACGAGAAGCGCGGTTTGGGCCTCAAGGACTTCGAAAAGAGGGGAGTAGAGAGAGCGGTACGCCTGCAGCAACAAAAAGTACAGGCAGGCCGTGAGACCGATTCCGATTTCGAGGAAGCCGTAGGCTCTGAGCAGGTTAGAAAGCCGCGGGGAACGCTTGCCCCAATACCATCCGCCGGCGCTCAATCCGATGAAGAACACGGAAAGAGTGGTCGCTGTGGCGTAGGCCGTGTTGCCGAAGAGAAGCTGAAGCTCCTTGAGCCACAGCACCTCATAGACCAGCCCCACCGCGCCGGAAGAGAAGAAGAGGAGATAGATCAGGTTTTTTTCTTTGAAAGTTTTTTGCACCCAGAATCTCCGCGGCCGGAGAGGTCCATCGGGAGAAGGGCCTTCCTGCGCCGGGAGCCATTCTTACAGCGGCAAGGGGGAGCTGTCAACACGTCTGCTGCATTGCCGAATGATCTCTGCTGCTGCTTGATGTTTGGAATTCAGTCTGGTAGTCTTGCGCCGGAGTTCACCCGCTTTCGCAGGAAACCGGAATCTCCTGACTGTGGAGGAATGCGGGCGTGCTGCGAAGCCTTGGCGCCTGTCCTCCGTCCCGCAGCTAGCGGGACTAAGGAGGGTGGGAAGGAGGACTGCAGCTTCGGCAGGTTACGCCGTATCACGGGTGCCACGGGCTCCTGCCCGTGGGGTTCCACCAATGAAAATAAACTGAGAGAGGGTAAGGTGATGAAAGAGAAAGGCAAAGTCTGGCTCAACGGCGATTTGATTCCTCATGAAAAGGCCACGGTACCCCTTCTGTCCCACGGATTCTCGCGGGGCTCTGCGATTTTTGAGATCTTTGGCATCCACAAGGGTCCCAAGGGCCCCGTCGCTTTTTGCATGGACCGGCACCTCGATCGGCTCATGAAAAGCGCCGAGCTGCTGGGCATGGAAATGGCTTACACCAAGCAGGAAATCGCAGAGGCTGTGGCCAAGGTTGTGAGAGTCAACAACGTCAGTAGAGGCTTGGTCAAGATCCTGGCGTATTGGGGAGAGGAAGCGGTGATTCAATTGGTCCTCGACTCCAAGCTGGATCTGGCGATCTTTGCAATTCATGAGAGCAAGGAGCTGGGCCTGGACAATGATCAGCCCATATCCGCCTGTCTATCCAAATGGCGCAAGATCCACCCGGAAACCGTGCCTGTTGCAGCCAAGGCCTGCTCCAATTATTTGAACGGCTACCTGGTGCGACGAGATGCGATCCAACGGGGGTTCGATGTCGGCTTGATGTTGGGGACGGACGGGTTTCTCGCGGAAGGCTCCACGGAATCCGTCTTCCTGGTCAAGGACGGCGTGCTCAAGACACCCCCCCTGGGTCGAATCCTGTCGAGCATCACCCGCATGTCCCTATTAGAGGCCGCACCTCATGCGGGAATCCCTGTATCTGAGGAGACGATGCCGCCGGAGGCGCTCTATACAGCGGACGAGATCTTCACGTGTCACACGGGCATCAAGGTTCGGCCGATCAATCGCTTCGAGAACAGGACTCTCGATGCGCCCGGACCGGTGACCCGGAAACTGACGGGCCTCATGCAAAATATCCTGAGCCTTTCCGATGACCGGTTCAAACACTGGTTCTCTCCGCTGTAGGAGTGGATCCCGGAGGGCTTAACCACTTCCTCGCCAACCCAGTGTGAGATGTTCATGGGCCTGGCCTCTTCCCATCCACACAAGACAAAGCAACCGATGTCCTCCGGCCTGCAAAAGGGCCTGAGGACATCTCACACTCTCCAAGGCAACTAAAGCCTATTCCCCATAACCTTTAGGCGCCTCTGGTGTATCCATATCAAAGAGCTAAACTGTTGCGGAAATTCTTATCGAGCCTGGAAGGAGTTAGCCTATGAAAGTCGATGTTTTTTGCCTCATCTTGCCCAAGCGCTATAAAGAAGAGATGTACAAGCGAGAGCCCTCCAGGTTTTATTCATCACGCTCGCAGGTTAGGGCGCACCCATGATGAGGTTCGGGAGCCAGGTCGCCAGGGAGGGAAAGACAAACATCAGGAGAGCGGCGACGCCGAGGCTGATCAGAAAAGGAAGCACGCCCTTGTAGATGGTGTTGAAGGGAATTCCCGTGACGTTGCGCACGATGAAAACGCAGATCGCGACGGGCGGAATAATGGCGCCGATCATGAGGGTGATGCCGACCATGATGCCGAACCAGACCAGGTCGTACCCCAGTCCGGTCACCGCCTTCATGAAGATCGGCGTCGCCAGGATCATGAACGCCAGGTCGTCAATGAAGGAGCCGCCCAGCAGATAGACAAAAATAATGATGATGAGGATGAGATACCGTGGAAGAGGAAGACCCGTGGCCCAGTCGGCCACGATAAAGGGGATCTCGGTGATCGTCAGAAAATGACCGAGGACCACAGAGCCGGCGATGAGGACGAGGGTCATCACAGCGGTCCGAATGGACTCGTCCCACGATTTGACGAGCATCTTGAAGTTCACTTCCCTTCGTGCCGCAGCCAGCAGGATCACGGCGATGGTCCCCATGCTGCCTGCTTCGGTAGGGCTGAACTTGCCGAGCATGAGGCCGCCGATGACAAAGAGAAAGATAGCCGCAACCACCAGGAATTCGGGGAGCGCTTTCAGACGCTCGTTCATGGGCGCCTTTCCGGCTTTGGGCGCGATCTCCGGGCTGATGCGCACCCAACAGTACGTGACCACCATGAACAGGGCGGAGATCAACAGCCCCGGAATAATGCCGGCCAGGAAGAGCCTGCCGATCGACTGCTCGGTGACGATCCCGTAAATGATCAGCACAATGCTGGGGGGGATGAGCATACCGATGGTGCCCACGGAAGCCACGACCCCTGAGGACAGTTCCTTTTTGTATCCGTAGCGGTCCATTTCCGGGATCGCGATCCCTGAAAAGGTGGCCACCGTCGCCAGGGTTGAACCGCACATGGCCTTGAAGATCGTGGCGCCCACGACCGTTGTCATGGCGAGCCCGCCGGAGATGTGGCCGACCCACTTGTGAGCCGCCAGGTAGATCCTTTTCGCGATGTCGGAGTTCTGGGCAATCTGGCCCATGAGAACAAAGAGCGGAATCACGGTGTAGCTGTAGCTCGTAAAGGTGTCGAAGAAGTCCTTGACCAGGAGGTTGCAGGCCGCGGTAAAGGAATTGAGATAGGCGAATCCGATAAACCCGACAATGGCCATGCAGAAGGAGAGCTCGATGCCCGTCAGAAAGAGGCCCAGGAGAACAACCAGCGCAATGATGCCGACGGTAACTTCACTCATGGGCTCCTCCTTGGAGGGTCCTCAGGAGATCAGCGAAGAGCGTGAGGCTCTGGAGAAAACAGCTCAGCGACAGACCAAAGGCAATCGGGTAGTAGGGGAGCCTGAAACTGGCGCTCACCTCGCCCGTGCGGATCAGGTCGAGTCCGTAGACAATGAAATTCACCCCGATGAAGACGAACAAGGCCATGCCCATGCATCGCGTCACGGCATTGAGCACCATTTTCTTTCGTGGGCCGAGCTTGTTCACAAGCAGGTCCACATAGACATGCACCCGCTTCCAGGACGCGTAAGGAATGGCAAAACCCACCACCACGGATCCGCCGAAGGAGATGATTTCCATGGCGCCCACGATGGGATGCCCCAGGTTTCTTGCCAGCACGTCAATCAGCGTTATGGCCATCATGAGCGCCAGCACGATTCCCGATATGACATGAAAGGTCAGATCGGTTTTATAGATCACTTCCAGGAAGCGTTTCATTTTCCCTCCGCATCTCCCTGTTCGGGGAACCCAATGGAGGCAAGGGAGAGGATGCGTTCAGGTTCAAGGAACGCATCCTCTCCGGCATAAACCGTATCGGTTATGGGTTTGCCTTGAGATAATCCTGCATGAACTTCAAGGCTTCATCGCCAGGAAGACCTTTGGCTTTCATGTCTTCCACGTATTTCTTCAGAATGGGCTGCACTTTTTCGATATTCTTCGCGTCTTCGGCAGCGGGGATCTTCACGAAGGTCACGCCTTTCTTCTTGGCGTCTTCCACGGCCAGCTCGGTTTCGTAATCCCACGCCTTTCCTTGCTTATCGATCATCGCTTCATTGATCTTTTCAATGACGGCCTGATCGGCCGGGGAGATGGCGTTCCACTTGTCCTTGTTCATGACGACATACAGGGAGGTCCCGTAGGCCGTGGATTTGCTTTCAAGCACACAGCTGACGACTTCGGCGAGCTTCCAGCCCTTCAAGGCCTCAATGGGGAAGAGGAGCCCGTCCAGAAGCCCTTTCTTGACGCTGTCGTAGGTCTCGGGAATGGGGATGGTCACCGGGGAGCCGCCCAGGGCGGTGATGATCGGCGCAATTTCCGTATTCACCCTGATTCGGAGACCCTTGATTTCATCCATGGAGTTGATCACTTTACGGGTCATGACGAAACCCGGGGGGGACACGTGGAAGTACATGACTTTGGTGTCGGCGAATTCCTTGGGCTGGAACTTCTTGTAAAAGGCATTTGCGGCTTTGGTGGCCTGGTAGCCGCTGTTGTATCCCAGGGGAAGGGCAAAGGCTTCGCAGAGGGGAAACCGTCCGGGCGAGTAAGCGAGCAGAGCCGTGCCGAGGTCTGCGATGCCCTTGACCGTGCTGTCGTAGGTTTGTGTCGCCGGGGTCAGGGTGCCTCCTGAATAAAGGGTGATCTTGACCCGGCCCTCGGTCTTGGTGTCGATTTCTTTGGCCCACTCCTCCATCATCTTCGTGAAGGGGTGGGGTGGGGGGTACATATTGGAATATCTGAGCTTGAGCTCCTTCTGCTGCGCCTGCACAGGGGCGGACGAGACGCAAAAGGCTACAACCACGAACATCACAAGGCAGAAAATAGCGAAACATTTTCTCATGGTAATTCCTCCCGTTTGGAAATGTGCGGCTTGGCCCGCATCGAAACACTCTCTCATCTATGTTGAACCCCGGGCGCGCCCGGAATAGTCACTTCGTGACAGTGCAGCTTGCTGAAAGGCATGGCCTTGCTCTGTGACTGTTTCAATAAGCTAAACTGTGGCATCACTTCTTTGATTCAAGGTATTGCTTCCTGATCTCCCGCTTCAGTATCTTGCCGGCAGGGCTCTTGGGCATCTCCTCCACGACGATGTACTCCTTGGGCACCTTGAAAGGGGACAGCCTGGTTTTCAAGAAAGACTTGAGGTCCCCGGAATCCACCGTGTTGCCGGGTCTCGGCACGATGAATGCAGTCACCCTTTCCCCCCACTCCCGGTCCGGAATTCCGACCACCGCACATTGTTCGACTTCCGGCCGCATGTGGATGATGTCTTCCACCTCCTTGGGATAGACATTCTCCCCGCCGGTGATGATCATGTCTTTGACACGGTCGACGATGTAGAGATAGCCCTCTTCATCGAAAAGGCCGATGTCGCCGGACCTGAACCACCCGTCCGGCCAGAAGGCTTCCTCGGTCGCTTGGGGATGGTTCAGGTACCCTTTCATGATATTGTGGCCGAGAATGCAGATCTCTCCTTTTTGGCCCTGATCGAGGCGGTACCCTGTCTTGTCCCTGATCTGGACTTCCACTCCGGGCACGGCGGTGCCGATGGACCCCACCACGTGGCGGTAGTAGTGGTTGAAGGTCACCGCGGAGGCGGATTCCGTCATGCCGTAGCCCTCGTAGATCGTCAGCCCTGTGACGTCCTTCCACTGGCGGACGATTTCCGCCGCCATGCTGGCCGCCGCAGAAAAACAGTAGCGCACCTTGCCCAACTTCTGCTTGATTCCCTCAAGGCTCAGCAGCCGGGTGTAGATCGTTGGAACGGCGAACATCTTGGTCACTCTCCCTGAGCTCGTGAGGGCCAAAATCTTGTCCAGATCAAAGGTGGGGAGGATTTCAAGACACCCGGCACTGTAAAGGGTGGCGTTCGTGATGTGCATCTGGCCGAAAACATGATTGAAGGGCAGGAAGCAGATCGCCCGGTCATTCTCGTTGGAGTGTTCGTTGTGGGCGACGTTATGGGCCGAGGTGTTGACGTTCTCATGGGTCAGCATAACGCCCTTGGGAACACCGGTGGTCCCGCCCGTGTACAGGATCGCAGCAGTATCTGTGCGGGCTCTGTCCACCGCCTTGAAAGATCCCGACCCTTTGTCCACGAGGTGCTGGAGGGTCAGGTCGCCTTTCGGGCAAATGATTCTCTCCAGTCCGGCCGAATGTCTCAGACCTTCGAGGGTGGCCAGTTTGTCCTCGGAGGCAAAAATGAATCTTGGCCTTGAGTGGTCAACAAGCAGGGTCAGCTCGTCTTTGCTCAACAGGCTGGAGTAGGTGACGGCCACGGCGCCTGTTTTGAGGACGCCGAAGTAGAAAGCGATCCAATCCGTGGAGTTCGGCGCACAGATCCCCACATGGTCACCCGGCCGGATCCCCATGCGGACAAGGCCTGAAGCCATACGGTTGACCCGGTCGTTGAGCGAAGCATAGGGGATCTCTGCTCCGGCTTCACTCAGAGCCGGTTGCTGAGGGAAATAAAAGGCGGATGCCTCCAGGTTCGTCGCAACGTTCATGGGCTCCTCCAAAAAAGATCAGCGTATTGACTATCGCAACATCGGCTATCTTGGAAGCAGCTATGCTCCTAAGGCTGGACTCGCTTCCACAGGTGCGAAGTATAGGGGACTGCCTTCTTGCGTGTCAAGGGCAAAGCCGGTCGGTGGCAAAGCCGGTCGGCGGTGCTGGGCAGAGGGGTGTGTTTTACCGGAAGGAGGTGACGGAGAGGGCCGTTCACCTCAGCGCACAGAGATTTTCAACACCCGCTCTGTTTCGGGCGTGACCTTGAAACGATCGTCGCTCCGGAAGCCTTACCGCCTCAATTCGTTCAGACAAGCCGAATCAGAAGGTCGGGTTCAAGCGGTGGGAGCTTCTACAGTCCCGCGCGGGGTTCGATCGGTTGTTGCCTGGTGCAAGCCGGAAGACACTCTAAACAAGAGTCTATGGCCCGGGGATCGTCATTTTGAAAGCCCTGTGGCATTCGAGGCAGTAGACGCTCGATGCGGCATGCCCTTTGTGGCACACGGTGCAGGCGATCTCCCCGAGATGAGAGCTGTGCGGATTCCGATCGGGGAAGTCCTTGGGCGCGGTTTTCTCCAATAACCGT
>JALOPA010000716.1 GCA_025454125.1 Thermodesulfobacteriota bacterium | reverse complement strand
GCCATCGAGGCTCTGGTCACCGCCCTGAGCATTCACCACAAGACCACCCACGTGTGCCGGAATCTCGATCAGCCCATGAAGGATCTGAACTTCGTCACCAGGGTGGACTCCTACCCCATCCGGACCGGTCTCTCCCAGTCCTTCGGCTTCGGCGGCCACAACGCCGTTCTCATCCTCCGCGAATATCAATAACGGAAATTTATTCTCCACGCATCTGACGGTCGCCGGTGGGTCTGGTTATGTTGGTGGAGGATCATTTGCATGTATGACGGATTTGGTTCTGTAATCGCCCGTTCTTGTGAGGCCCCAGGACTTGCTGCCACCTAAAGCCAATCGGTCCTCAATCACGTCCCCCAGGTTGACCCCAATACAAAACACCATACGACGGTTCTCAGGAAGTTCAGCATTCCGTGCCTTGAACTCGTTCTGGGCTGCTACCGAGCATTGAACCGCATCTACTACACTCGCGAACTCGGCCAGGATATTGTCGCCAGGAGAGTCTACCACTCGTCCACGGTGCTGCTGGATCAGTTCCCCCATGATTTTACGATAGGCGGTGAGGGTCTTAACAGTCTCGGCCTCGTTCTCGCCCATGAGGCGACTGTATCCTTTTACGTCCGCACTCAGAATAGCCGTGAGCTTGCGCTTGAAGGACTCTGCTGACATAGGATCACCCCCTAAACGAAAAAGCCTCTGGAGAAGGACCAAAGTCCCTCAGAGGCTTCAGTTTCAAACCCTTCGAGCGGCATGTTCTCATGACCATCTCAAGAAGGTTTTGGTTTTGCTGAAAGTATATCGGGTGACTGAATGTATGAGAATTGGGAAGAGGATAGACTTTTTAAGGATGGATGTCTAGATCTTTTATGTGCTTGATCTGGCGACCGATTAGCACCTGTGAGCAATTGTCTCAAAGATCATCGGCCGCTTTCAACTACCGTACGGGTGGTGGCGCGAAGGGAGCATACCGCGTGCGTCAGCAGGAATCCTCAATTCTCCCCCTCCGGTTCGTAGACCCGAATTCGCCCGTGCTCAACAATCCAGAGCTTTCCCTCAAGGGGCCGGCTTTTCAGATCAGAGAGAGCGGCTGACAGCAGCGCCCGGATGGTTGGCAAAATTGGCTTTCGTGGTCGAAGGACTATTATGCCATGAGAATCCGCCGGAGGAAAACGCAAGGGGTTGGAATAGTCTAGATCCAAAGTGATTAAAGCATGTCCGGATCTACAGCATTTTTCATAAATCAGGGCATCTGGCTCTCCTGACAGCTTCTGGTCCAGAATCGTATCGGCTTCGAGCCCCGCTTCTACCAGGAGCCGTACAAGGCGCACATCAAGATTTTCATCCAGCTTGAATTTCACAGCCTTCTGCTTCCATTGGGATAGGGATGACATGCTCTCTGGTCATTTCGGCTGCGTAGGCTAGGGCGGCCCTGATGTCATCAATCTGAAGCTGGGGATAAGCATTCAGGATCTCCGATTCCTTCGTTCCCGCAGCGAGATTATCCACAATTAGAGAGACCCATATCCTTGTCCCTCTGATACAAGGTCTTCCAAAGCATACGTTAGGATTGACTGAGATCCTCTTCAGTAGTTCATTCATGATCATCTCACCTTCCATGAAATGGGCCCTTTTCTATTAGCCATAATACTCAGATTGGTTAGAAAAGTACAGGCCCTTTAATTTGCCTGATGGGACTAGCGATTGGCGGTTGTAAGTGCTCGCTTCTGATCCCAGCCCCGAATTCAACCATACGCTATCTTCATGAATAGGGTATGCCGTTGAAGAAAAGACCGGCCCCTCCAAGGAACTTTTTTTGCAGAGCTCAATAGAAACCTGAGGTTTTCCGAATCAACTCTCCCGTTTTCTCTTTGTGCCCTGGCGTTCTCGCAGCGCGGAAGCCTTGAGGAGCGCGTCATTCCCCATGATGGCCGGGCCTGTTGACAAGCGGGGCAATTGACATCAGAATACGCCGCAGCGACAGAAGGGGGCGGGGGACCAAGCATGGAACAATTCATCGGCGCTGTGGATCAGGGGACTACCAGCACACGGTTTATCCTGTTCAATCACAAGGGCGAGATCGTCGGGTCCGAACAAAAGGAGCACAAACAGATCTTTCCGAAATCCGGATGGGTGGAACATGACCCCATGGAGATCTGGGACAACACCCGACAGGTCATTCGAGCAGCTCTGGAGAAAACGAAAGTCAAAGGCTCGCAATTGGCCGCCATCGGCGTGACCAACCAGCGCGAGACCACGGTGGTGTGGGACAGGAACACGGGGAAGCCCTACTGCAACGCCATTGTGTGGCAGTGCACCAGGACCGATGACCTATGCCGGGGCTTGATCCGCCAGTACGGCCAGGGGCCGAAAGGGCGACGCGCTTTTCGGGACAGTGGACACCTGGCTCATCTGGTGGCTCACGGGCGGGCCCCAGGGCGGAGTGCACGTCACGGATGTCACCAATGCGAGCCGCACCATGCTCATGGACCTGGAATCGCTCGAATGGGACGAGAGCCTTCTCCGGGTTTTGAACATCCCCAGGCCCATGCTGCCTAGAATTGTTCCCTCCAGCGACAAGAGCCTCTGGGGATATACCCAAAAGGACGGACCTGTCGAATATCCTGTCCCGGTCTGCGCGGCCCTGGGGGATCAGCAGGCGGCCCTGGTGGGGCAAACGTGTTTTGAAAAAGGAGAAGCCAAGAACACTTACGGGACAGGCTGTTTTCTTCTCATGAACACCGGAACTACCCCCGTCCGCTCCAGGCACGGATTGATCACGACGGTGGGGTACCGCATCGATTCGCAAGCTCCCGTGTATTGTCTCGAAGGCTCCGTAGCCGTGGCCGGCGCACTCGTCCAGTGGCTGAGGGACAACCTGGGGATCATCGCCAAGGCGCCCGAGGTCGAAGACCTTGCCAGGACCGTGGAAGACAACGGCGGGATCTACTTTGTCCCCGCTTTCTCCGGACTCTTCGCTCCTTACTGGCGCGCCGATGCAAGAGGCGTGATTGCAGGACTCACGCGCTTTGTGAACAAGGGGCACCTGGCGCGCGCCGTACTGGAGGCGAGCGCCTTCCAGACCAAGGACATCGTTGAAAGCATGAACCAGGACTCGGGCGTGGCTCTGCGAAGCCTCAAGGTGGATGGGGGCATGGTTGCCAATGAGCTCCTCATGCAGTTCCAGTCGGACCTGCTCGACGTGCCGGTCATTCGCCCCAGGATCACGGAGACGACGGCACTCGGGGCGGCTTACGCCGCAGGGCTTGCCGTGGGGTTCTGGCCGGACCT
>JALOPA010000715.1 GCA_025454125.1 Thermodesulfobacteriota bacterium | reverse complement strand
GAGGTTGTTGAGGGTCAACTTGACGACGACGGGGGAGATCATCCCGAGCACGCAGGAAGGCACAAAAAAAATGATCGTCGTGATCAGCAGGATGCGGACCATCAGGGACGTGTTCCACTGGGCCCCGCCCACGTAGTTCGTGATGGGGGAAATGGCAAAGGCGCCGAGCCCTGAGAGAATCAGGAGTATTCCAAGGGTTGTCTGAGTCGGGTACCGGTCTGCCAGGAGCCCTCCCAGATAGGCCCCCACGCTGATGCCGGCCAGGACGACTCCAATGATGCTCGTCCAGGTGTAGAGGGAGACGCCGATGTAGGGGGCCATGATCCTGCCGGCGATCAGCTCGATGACCAGAGTGCAGAAACTCGCGATAAAGACGACGATGTTGGCCTTGATGATTTCGCGGTGCATGCTTCTCCGCCTTTCATAGAAAAGGTTTTGAAAGACCCAGGTGAGTTATCGCCGTTTAATAGCCTCAAAACAGGTTCCGGTCAAGACCTGAGTCTCCCGCGCCGCGCACTCCGCCCCTTGGGCGAACCGGTAAGAGTTTTGCAGACAGGCGGACATTTTTTTCTTGACAGGTTGGTGCCGGTACATAAAATGAAAGCGCTTTCATAATCAAGAAATGCGGTTCGACTCATGGATGAACAGTCAAGATTCACGTCAACGGCTTTTTGTTCAGGGCAGTGTCCGAGTTTCCTTCCTAACCTCATACCCATAGAATCGTGAAAGGAGGATTGTCATGGCAAAGATGACGCGCAGACAGTTCATGAAGACCACGGCCGCGGCGGGCGGTCTGGCGATCGCGGGAAGTGCCGCTCCGGGATTTCTGAAGTTCGCGAGAGCACAGGAAAAGCACGCAGAGTACCTGAAGGCGAAGATCAACTGGCGCCAGGCTGAAGGGGAACAAATCAAGATCCTGATAACGCCGGCCCACTATTTCGCCAAGTTCAAGGCCGTATCTCCCCAGTTCACGGAGCTCACAGGGATCAAAGTCGATTTTGAGATCATTCCTCCAAGAGAGAACCGTGAGAAGGCGGTCCTTGACCTGGGCGCCAAAACGGGCAACTTCGTCACTCACACCGCGGATCCCATGTTCCTCACTCTTTATGAAGCGAACAAATGGATCGATCCTCTGGATGACTTTATCAACGACCCGAAACTCACGGATAAGAGCTGGTTCAATCTCGAAGACATCATCCCTCTGTGGCGTGCGGCGAATTCCGTGAAGGGAAAGCTCTTTGGAATGCCCATGGAGGGGGAGGCGACCATCCACATCTACAGGAAAGACGTCTATGAAAAGTTGGGCATCAAGCCGCCGGAGACCCTCGACGAATTCAAGGAAGCGGCGAAGAAAGCGAACAAGCTGGACGGAAAGATTGCAGGAGCCGCCCTCCGAGGCTTCAGAGGCGCAGGCCAGAACGTGTACATCTGGCCTTCCCTGTTCCTGGCGTTCGGCGGCAAGTGGTTCGATGACAAGGGCAAGCCTCAGGTCAACAGCGAGGCGGGCGTGAAGTCCCTGGAGTACTACTGCGATCTCCTTCAAAACTACGGCCCTCCAGGCGTTGAGAACATGAACTGGCCCGAGATCATGGAAGCCTTTGCAGGCGGCAACGTTGTCCAGTACATTGATGCCAATTCGACAGCGTCCATCATCGAAGACAAGAACAAATCCAAAGTCGCCGGCCAGATCGGATACCAGCGGTGGCCGAAGGGACCCTCCGGCCGCAGGGTGACGAGCATCTGGAACTGGGCGTTTCCCATCAATGCCGCGCTCCCGCAGAAGAAGAAAGTCGCCACATGGCTCTACCTCCAGTGGCTGGCCTCCAGACCCACTCAGTTCAGCTCGGCTGTGTTCAAGGAAACCCCGGAGGCTGTTGTGCGGACGGGTGTGAACCGGGTCTCGATCTGGAGTGATCCGGAGTACCGCAAGGTCATCGGCTACACGCCGAACTACGCAGACGTGGTGCTCACGTCCATGAAAGAGGACACCGATGCGGACTGGCGGCCCAGGGTTCCGGAGTGGCCCAAGATCGGGGAGGCCATGGCCGTAGCCATTCAATCCGCGCTGGTCAAGCAGACCACGCCCAAGAAAGCCCTGGACGAGGCGAACGAAAACATCGCCAAGATCATGGTGAAGTAGGCTGAAGATCCCTTGCCTTTTCCTCTCCCTGCCGGGGGAGGAAAAGGAGGAGGGGAAAAAGGGACGGACGATGTTCAAGGGCGAAGAAGTGAAAAAACGCCGGAGGCCGGGCTACATCCGGCAGCAGGAGCGCTTCGGCTTCGCCATGATCACGCCGAGCATGCTCTTCCTTCTCGTCATGGCCGCTCTTCCCCTGATCATCCTTGTGGTCATGAGCGGGTTCCGCATTGACCTCACCTATCCTGCGGGAAATCGTTGGCTCGGAATCAGCAATTACCTCCAGATGGTTCACGATTCCCGCTTCCTGCACGCTTTCAAGGTGACCGCCATCTACACGATTTCGACCGTGTTCCTGCAGGTGGTGACCGGGCTCGCCTTGGCCATGGCCTTTTTCCGGGGTTTCAGGGGGCAGGGGGT
>JALOPA010000714.1 GCA_025454125.1 Thermodesulfobacteriota bacterium | reverse complement strand
AAAACTGGTTGTCATCTGTGCCAATGTGCTTATCCTGGCAGAGCTGACAACCAGTATCTATTTCAGCCACCACGATCAGGAGAACATGGCCCGGAACTTCCTGGTGAGCTTCATCCCCCTGGTCATCGTTACGATCATTGCGACCCGCATGGTCCTCAAGAGACTGCGCTAGCCCGGCGCCGATCGTCTTGTCTTTAGAACCTTAGAGCGCAACTTGTCTGCGACTTGCGGAGAAGTTGGAGGTTGGAGGTCAGAGGTGGGAGGCAAGAACGGTTTTGCCTCGAACCTTGGTCGCCTGCGGCGCCGCCGAAGGCGGGTAAACCTCAAGCGAAGCGATCCTGAAGCCTCAAACAGCAGACCAGATTTTGGTTGCGGACAAAGGCCTGCTTTGGGCTAACTCCCCCTGCTTTGAGCAGTTGTTTTTTTCTCCAGCGCCGCTTCAATCTTCGAGACCAGTTCCGCGATCTCACAGGGCTTGGTGAGGTAGTCATAGGCGCCGAGCTGAATGGCTTCGAGGGCCGTGTCTATGGACCCGTGGCCCGTGAGAACCAGGACTTCCGTGAAAAGCCCGAGCTTTTTCATTTCGTGGAGCAGGGCGATTCCGTCCATGCCTGGCATCTTGAGGTCGAGCACCATGACGTCGAAGGGGTTGTCCATGAGGGACCGCAGCGCAGCGTCCCCGCTGTTCACTGCCGTGACCCGGTATCCCCTCCTGTTCAAAAGCTTGGACATGTTGTTGGCAAACACGGTCTCGTCGTCGACGAGCAATATTTTCGCCTCTTTCATCCTCTAACCTCCTCTGCGGGGGTCTTGTCCCGTGAAGATCCTGATTCGCCCTCCAAGGGGAGGGCACATCCACCCCTCTTCTACTTCAGCAATTTGGTGACCTGCGGCGCACGAAGCCTGTGCGGTTGAGGCATGCCGCTTCCCAGGAGGGGCCTGGCATAGGCATAGAAAGCTTCGGTCACATCGTTTCCTTCCGCGTTGATGAACTCATCGGGCATGGTTTTGGTCCTGGCGGCGATTTCCGAAAGAGCGGAGAGCTGATAGTCCACGGAGTAATTCCCCGTGCGGTGGATGGTGACGGACCCGTCCGCATCGTGCCAGAGGGCATACTGGGCCGCTCTCTCCCCCACCTCCCGAGCTTCGTTCTGGTCCACATCGGAGACGATGCCGGTGTAGCAGCGCTGGAGATAACCGTAGGTGTCGGCGCGGACGCGGCTGATCTTCAGCTTCTTCTTCACCAGGTCGGCCAAAAGATCGCCGAGAGCCCCGGTGCCGGACAGTTGTACGTTCCCGTGGGCGTCCTTTTCCTGGGATTGAGTGAGCTTCGTGACGATGGGGGTGTGGGTCTGGTCCGTGATCCCTTCACAGACGGCCACAACGCATCTCCCGTGCTTCTTGTAGACCCGATCCACGTCTTTCAGGAACTTGTCCGGATCAAAGGGCCGCTCGGGAAGATAAATCAGATGAGGCCCGTCATCCGGGTACGCGCGGCCCAGGGACGATGCGGCGGTGAGGAAGCCAGCGTGCCGGCCCATGACGACGGCGAGGTATACCCCGGGCAGGGAACGGTTGTCGAGGTTCGCGCCCATGAAGGCCAGGGCCACGAACCGCGCTGCAGAAGGATACCCAGGCGTGTGGTCATTGAGGACCAGGTCGTTGTCGATGGTCTTGGGGATGTGGACGCATCGCATGTCATAGCCCGCCTGTTCGGCGTTTCGGTTAACGATGTTGACCGTGTCGGCGCTGTCATTGCCGCCGATGTAAAAGAAGTAGCGCACGTCGTGGACCTTGAGGACTTTGAAAATGCGGGAGCAGTACTCTTCGTCGGGCTTGTCCCGCGTGCTCAGCAAGGCCGAGGACGGCGTCCGCGCCACCTGTTCCAGGTTGTGAGTGGTTTCCTGGGTGAGATCGATGAAATCCTCATTGACGATTCCTCTCACCCCGTTGATGGCTCCGTAGATCCGGGTCACCTGGGGGAACTTGCGCGCTTCCTGGGTCACGCCGATGAGGGACTGATTGATGACGGCTGTCGGCCCTCCGCCCTGGGCTATCAGAACCTTTCCTTCGAGTTTGGCCATGAGCGTTACTCCTTGTAGTGGAAGAAGAGTTTTTCAAATGTGCAAGAGGTTATGTGAAAAATCACTATAGGAAGAACCCTTGTTGTGTGTCAAGGGGCTTAACCCTTCCCAAGAGCTCCGTCCCCCTTTCCCAAGCATCCCTCCTTGAGAGGCGGTTTCGTCATCGGGGGTGAGCAGGGGTTTTTTCATTTCGAGCGCAGGGAGAAATCATAAAATCGCGCTGCCTGCCCATCAAGATTTCTCGAAAGGACATTGCGACACAGCTGTTGGTGAGGGGAGCGGCGGGGGAAGAGCCCCTCACAGCCTTGCGCGCAGGATCGCCTTAATATCGTCGAGCTCAAGCTGAACCGGGTTGTTTTTCTGGCCGGCCTGACTCGCAAGGCCGTCCAAATCCGTTTCAGAGACGCCGTATGCGCCCAGGCGGGGAATGGAGAGTTTTTGGGTCCATCCGTCGAGAGTCTGGAGCAAAACGTCA
>JALOPA010000713.1 GCA_025454125.1 Thermodesulfobacteriota bacterium | reverse complement strand
ACCCCTGTCTTGGGCCAGGGCAGAAAGACTTCCAGAAACAGAGAGCCCAGCAGAATCTGCTTCGCGAAATAGCTCCACTTGTACAGCGCCAGTTTAGGCCCAGAGGCTTCCATGAATGGCCCGCCCATGATCTCCTGGTCTGCCTCCGGGAGGTCAAAGGGCAGTTTGCCCAGCTGAGCCTGCAGGGCGAGGAAAAAGGCTGCAGCCGCCAGGATCATGGAGAGGGTGGGACCTGATTGACGGGACCACAGGGAGATGCGGCCCAGATCAAAGGACTGGACGTGAATCACCCCCACGATGAGGCTCGCCATCACAATGATCTCCACCATCATGGCAAGCATCATCTCCCTCGCAACTCCCATGGGTCCGTAAGGGCTGCCCGTGGATGCCCCTCCCAGCATGACTCCCACGGAGGCGAGAGCGAGGAAATAGACGAGAACGATCAGGTCGCCGGCAAAGCCCAGGGGAGGAGCAGTGCCCAGGGGTGTGAACACAGAGGCGGCACAGACGCTTGCGAAGGTGATGAAGGGAGCCAGGGAGAAAAGAGGATTCCCTGTGACCTTGAGGTCCTCTTTGCCGAGCAGTTTGAGAAGGTCGAGATAGGGCTGGGTCAAGGGCGGGCCTTTGCGGGAATGAACCACGGCCTTGAGTTTTCTCATGACCCCCTCGGAAAGGGGAGCCACAAGAAGCACCAGGAGCAGATTCACGATGGCCAGAAGGAGGGTGGTTCCCATGGTCTCACCTGTTCCTTTTCTTGCGGCTGAGCTCGTTGAGCTCTTTCCGGGTGTAGATCCTGATTTCGCCGCTCTTGGCGTTGACCACCTCGAGCCGTTCGGTGCACGAAAAACAGGGGTCGTAACTCGCGATAGCGATGGGGACGTCAGCGAGCTCCACGCCAGGGATCATGGCCGGAACCGATGCCAAATTCATGTACGAGGGAGCACGCACCCTCCAGCGGTAAGGCCGATTGTTCTCTCCAGTGAGCACATAGTGGACGGCCTCCCCCCTAGGAGCCTCGACGGCCTTGAGCCCTTCCCGGCCCGGGGGGATCTCAGAGGGAATGTCGGCCATAATGGGGCCGTCGGGCATTTCTTTGACTCCTTTCCGGACCAAACGCACAGACTCCAGGGTTTCCTCCAGGCGGACCAGAGTGCGTGCGAGGATGTCACCCTCTTCATGCACCTTCTTCTCCGCAACCAGATCATCGTAAGCGGCGTAAGGGTGGTCCACGCGGGCATCGATTCGCACCCCCGAGCCACGGGCCGTCGGGCCGGCGACGCAGTAGTCGACAGCGTCTTTGTGGGTCAACACCCCAACGCCTTTAAGCCGCAGCATCAGGGGGGTATCCCCGCCGATGGCGTCAATGACCTTGAGCCACTCTTTCTCCACCGTGTCCACGACCTCCAGAATCTTCGTTTTCAGCTCCGGTGTGAGGTCACGCCGGACCCCGCCGATGAGATTCATGCCAAAGGTCTTGCGGTTGCCCGTAATCTGCTCAAAGAGCCACATGACAGGTTCCCGGATCCTCCACGTTTGCATGAGAACCGTGTCAAACCCCACCACGTGCCCGCCGATGCCGAGCCAGAGCGGGTGAGAATGGATCCGCTCCAGTTCGAGCAGGAGGCTCCGGATGTATCGGGCCCGGATGGGAACTTCGATTTGCGCTGCTTCTTCGACTGCCTCACAGTAGCACGTACTGTGGATATACCCTCAGATCCCTCAGATCCGCTCGGCCAGGAAGGGGATCTGGTTGTAGGTGAGAGCGGAGTCGGCAATCTTCTCGATTCCCCGGTGATTGTAAAAGCCGCGGTAGTCGCATCCCACCACCGTTTCCCCCTCCACAAAGACACGAAAGAGGGCCGGCTCCTCCAAGACAGGGTAAAAGGGTCCGATGGGGACGACCGTCGCATTCTCCGGCGCTTCCCTCGCCTTGAACGCAGCCCCTTGCACCGGCTCAGGCCTGAAGTTGTAAGGGAAATCTCTTCTCAAGGGGTGGAGGTTTTCCGGCCAGTCATCCGGGAGGGCCAGACGGCGGGGGTCCACGTTACCGTGGAACCTGATTCCCAACAGATCCTGGGTTTCCCGTTCCGCCCAGTTGGCTCCAGGGATGATCGGGGTGACGGAGTCCGCCTCCGGCTGATTCGGATCCAGGGAGGCCTGGAGCAGGATAAAGAGCTTGTCCTCATCAAGGGAGAAAATGTGAGTGGTCTGGAAGTCTCCATGGGTGGGACGGCGATCGATCCCGATGATCGTGTTGAAACGGGCCCCCAAACCCCGGAAGAGATGTTCCGTCATGGCGCGAAGGGCCTCCCGCCGAATCTCAACATACACCTTCCTGGAGACCGGCTCCCTGGTGGAGAGGATCTTGTCCGGGAACCTTTCTTTAAGCGCATGGATGAACTGAGTGCTGGTTTGAAAAGTCATTTCCTTTCCTCCTTGCTTCTCACCCGACGCAAGCCTTTTGCCGCAACCAAAATCCGGCCTGCTGTTTGAGGCTTGAGGATCGCTTCGCTTGAGGTTTACCCGCCTTCGGCGGCGCCACAGGCGACCAGGGTTTGAGGC
>JALOPA010000712.1 GCA_025454125.1 Thermodesulfobacteriota bacterium | reverse complement strand
GACCTCGACGAAACCCCTTTACCGTTGGTCAAAGGCTTTGGCGCCGAATTTCTTGAGCTCCTGCTCCGGGCCGGGCGGCGCATAAACCACGACGTAGGTCAGATCCTCGTCAGGTCCCACATCGAGCCGGTGCAAGACCCCGGCCGGAGCATAGACAGCCATCTCAGGGCCGATCTCAAGGGTCTTCTCTCCAATGGTCATCGTCCCTTTGCCGGACAGAATGTACCAGAGATGCTCGACCTCGTGCTTGTGCGCGTCCCCCTTCACTCCTTTGTTCATGGTGTTGACCAGGCAGGAGAAGTGCTTGGCCCCGCTGCTTTCCCGGTCAATGAGCACGCGGAAGGTTCCTCCGCCGCCGTGAAGCACTCCGGTCACGGCATCCTTCAACGCAACCACGTATTTGTTCCCCATCACTTTTCCTCGTCTAGAACTTCTACTTGGCTCCCTCTTTGATCATGTCCGCGTAAAGGGCGGCGATTTTGGCTGACTCCACATCCATGTATTTCATCAGCTCCGCCCCACCCATGTAGTTCACCTCGTCGCCCGGTTCTTCGATCATGTCGACAAACGCCTTGCTCTGTACCACAGTCTTGGTCACCTCTCTCAGTTTATCCACGATGGGTTTCGGCGTCTTAACAGGGGCGAGAAGACCCACCCATCCGTAGTACTCGGCGTCAATCCCCAGTTCTTTCACGGAGGGGACTTCAGGAACGGACTTCAGCCTCTTTGCGCCGATGACGGCAAGGGCTCTCAGTTTGTTGCCTCGAAGAAGAGGAATGGTGTTGGCTGGGTAGTTGACGCTGAAATCGACCTGGTTGCCCACCACCGCAGTCAGGCTCGGTCCTCCGCCGCCGTAGGGAACGTGCCGGAATTTCAAGCCCGCGGCTTTTCCGAAGATCTCCGCGGGCAGATGGCTCATCCCGTAAAGGCCGCCGGAACTGAACGCCAGCTGGCCCGGCTTGGCCTTGGCCGCTGCCACGAAATCGGCCAGGGTCTTGTAGGGGGAATCCATGGGAACGATGAGGAGCGTCGGGCTCATGGTGAAAGTCCCGATCCCTGCAAAATCACGCCTCGAAAAAGCGGGCTTCCGTCCGTTGGCGATTTCCCATTCCAGGGCATTGGGTATGTTGACCGACCCCACGGTCAGCGTGTAACCGTCCGGTGCTGCCTGTGCTCCTGCCAAGCCTCCCACCATCCCGGTCGCGCCAACCTTATTGACCACCACGACCGGCTGCCCAAGGATCTTTTCCGCAACCGATGCGAATGCCCTGGCCTGAATGTCCAGGGTTCCTCCCGGAGCCTGCGGGTTGATCAGGGTAATGGCTTTGGTCGGGTAATCAGCTGCGAAAGAAACACCCACGCCGGCCAGCACAACGGCCACAAGCACACATGCCACTCGAATCTTCTTTTTCACTTCTGTTACCTCCCTTTGTGTGTATTTGATCGGAACTTCCTTATGTCCCTTCTTCCAGAACCTTTTCCCAGGAAGCTCTCTTCGGTCTCAAGGCCCTATAGATGTTCCACAGCAACAATACTCCGGACAAGGCCAGCAGCACAAGAGAGATCGGGCTTTTCCAGAAAATGGCAAAAGCCCCCCCGCTTCGCATCAGCGATTGCCGGAAGGTCATTTCCATAGTGGGGCCGATAATCATGGCGAGAATGAATGGAGCGATGTCGAAGTCGAGCTTGCGGAAAAGGTAGCCCAGAACCCCTGACACCAGGAGAATGATGAGTTCCACCACGCTGGAGTTGACCGCATAGGTTCCGACCAGGCAGACGAGCAATATGACGGGAAACAGAATCCGAAAAGGGACTCTCAGGAGATTGATGAAGAGCCCGACCAGGGGGAGGTTCAGAATGATCAGAATCACGTTTCCAATGTACATGCTTGCCACAAGCCCCCAGAACACCTGGGGCTGCTCCGAGATGAAGAGAGGGCCTGGTCGGACCCCGTGGATCAGGAGAGCGATCATCATCACGGCAGGCGCCGGCCCCGTGGGGATGCCGAGCCCCAGGAAAGGAATCATGGCGCTCTCGGAAGCGGCGTTGTTGGCTGTCTCCGGTCCTGCCACGCCTTCAATGCGTCCTGTGCCGAACTCCTCCGGCTTCTTCGACAGACGCTTCTCCAGGGTGTAGCTGAGGAAACTGGCCAGGACGTGCGCAGAACCGGGCAAGAGGCCGATGAAAAAGCCAAGCCCTGTTCCGCGGAAAATGGGGCCCAACGCAGCGCGGAGCTCTTCGCGGCTGGGCAGAAGCTCCCGGAATCGGACCTTGTGGGCGTGGCGCAACAGGCTCTCTTCAGTGGAAGCGAGGATCTCTCCGATCCCGAAGACCCCCATGGCCACGGGAATGAACCCGATGCCGTCATAGAGCTCCTTGATTCCGTGCGTGAACCGCATGGTCCCCGTGAGCTGGTCCATACCCACTGTCCCGATCAGCAGGCCCAGCAGGATCATGGGCACGCTCCTGAAAAAGGAACCCTTTCCAAGCGACCCCATCAGAATGAAGGCGATCAGAAGCAGGGCGAACATTTCAGGCGGGCCGAACTTCACCGCCTCATTGGCGA
>JALOPA010000711.1 GCA_025454125.1 Thermodesulfobacteriota bacterium | reverse complement strand
TTGAAAGGCGCGGTGACCCGGGTCCGCGACAGCTGCTCATCGATGAGGGTGAGCTGGGCCTCGGCCTGCTCGACCTTGGCTCTGATCACGGTGATCTGGGCCCGCTCGTGCTTGGCCATGGCCTCATGATATTGCTTGGTGAGCTGCTCTTTTTCTGTCGCCCACTTGAGGCGCTCCAGTTTCAAGTCCCTGTCATCGAGCAAACAGAGCAAGGCGCCTTCTTTGACGACATCCCCCGGCCGGACCGGCGCTTCCTTGATGTACCCGTTGAAAGGCGCGGCCACCACACGCTGCACTTCCCCTTCAATGACCGTATTGGCTGTCACGCGATAGTCGATCTTGAAGAAGGTGAAGAAAAGGACCAGCGCAAGGAAGACGACAAGGAGGATTTTCCGGACAAGGTAACCCGGACCGATGAGCCTTTCCACTTGGGTGGTCAAAGAGTCGAGCGCTTTTCGAGCAAGCCATCGCTCCTCGTGGCGCTTGGTGTCGAGGATCGGAGAGACAAGGGCTGCCACAGTTTCGCACGCTTCCACGGTCCACTTGTCAAAAGGCTTGTCCGCGGCCCGCTCCAGGGTCAAGCCGCCGATGACCTTTCCCTTGTGCTCCAGGGGGATCGTCAGGACCGCAGCCGACCCGTGTTGTTTAAAAAGCTCCTCATGAGACTTTGTGACAAGAGGAAGGCCTTCAAGAGGAGGGGGATAGGCGACCACGGCATGCTGATCCATGGCCTCGTCCATGGAGGCGCCGATCGCCCGAACGAGGTTCGTCTGTTTGCCGAAATCGGCGGTGTGGGACATGACCTGGACTTTGACGTGCTTGCCCCGGGTCAACCCGAGGCTGACCCTGTCGCACTCGAGGGTTGTGGCGAGCCGGGTGACAAAGGCCATGGCCGCACCGTGAAATCCGTCGTGCTCCACTGAGCTTGCCACCAGGTCCAGGATCTTCTGCAGCCGCTCATTGGACTCTTCGGCCCTGGCCGCATCGGCGCGCCGGATCATCACTTCGAGCCATGAGGCTCCCCAGTGAAGGGACCGCAGAATGCTTTGAACCTCGTGGCGAGGGTGTTCGTCCACCTCAAGGACGACAACACCGTGAAGTTTTCCGGAAACTTCGAGGGGGTAAGCAACCTGAACGGTTTCAGGATAGCCGTTTTGAGGGGGAGGGACGGAATCGCCCTCGAGCAGAAGGCCTCGACGCTCTCTCAGGGCGCGTTCCGCAGCGCCGGTGAGGTGGGTCATGCTGAGTTTGGCGTCAGGCCAGACGGCGACAGGGGTAAAGGGGCCGCGGTCGGGATTCCCGAGAAGAACCATCCCGCACCGCACGCCTCTCAGCATGCGGCACTGAAGAGGCAGCCAACTCTTGCAAAAAGCCTTTGGACTGGTCGCCTGAACAAACTGACGCCACAAATCTCTGTCAAGCTCGGTACCGGATGGCCCTTCTAAGCGCTCTCGATCGTCTTCTGCGGTTCTTTCCATAAGGTGACGTTTGGACCATACCTGATAAACCGTCCTCTTCCTCCCCCTCAGGACCAGGATGATCCTTGTCAAGCCTAAGGAGGAGGGAAGGGGAGCCGGTACCTAACCTGACCCGTGAACAAACACTGTAACCTTTGCCTAACAGCACTTCAAATATAGATGGCCTAGGTGTCAACCACTTCGCCGATCAAAATAATCCCCTCTCCACCCGATTGGGGGGAGAGGTTTACCCGCCTCTGGCGGCGCCGTAGGCGACCAGGGGCAAGGGGGAGGGGGAGGGGCTAAACTGCGTTTCGTAAAATTCCTTTATTGCACCGAAGTCGTGTCCGGCCGCGGAGCAGGTGTGACTTCGAGCTGCCCGTACCTCTTTTCGTAATCCTGCAGAACCTGATTGAGCAGCATGGAAAGCCGTTTTGCGGCAAAGGGGCTCATGACGATCCTGTCCATGAGCTGGATCTTGATGTCCTTCTGCCCTGCATGCCAGGCCTGGTTCATGCCGAAGAGAAGCACGATCTCTTCCCTGGTGCCGGCCACGTTGGCCACGTTGGCATACCCGCTTCTCATGTTCGTGTCATCCCAAACAATTCGGGTCTGACCGGCTGCTGCCGCTTGCTGAGCTCCTGCAGCAGGGGCTGCTGCACCGCGTCCCTTTGAAGCTTGATCCGCCATATTTCCTCCTTTATGATCAAATCGAATTTACACCGCTATCTATGTTCCTTCCTGAAATCATTCGCCTCCCTTTACAGGAGACGAAGTGCTTGCTTCAGGTTATTAGATCTAGCAAGAGTCGTGCTCAATGCCCAGAGAAAGATGATTTTAGTTCAACCGCAATTTCAGACAGTTACCAGCAAAAAGGGAAGGTCTTTTTTGGGTGTGTAAAAAGCTTCCATTTATACGGCAGGACGCCCTCCATTCAGTGGAAAAACCTTACCCACTTTCACCGCAGCATCTTTATTTCATATCACCCGAAACAGGATAGAATTTTACACCATCCTCGTGGTCCGTGTCATCCCTTCCTCTCTTCTGATATATAACGTTGGTAGGTTTTGTAGGTTTTTCTATCCCTGTTGTCTTTCAATTTTCGCCTTTTCAATCGCTTCCAGCACCGAAGTGTGTGCGACGCCGCACAAACGTGCAAGCGCCGTTAGAGATTCCCCAGCTTCCTCTTGTGCCCTGAGAAAAAACACCCTCCTCGCTTGGCTTATCCTTCGAGCACGCAATCCACTCAGGATCTGCGTGGGTTGAACTTGCCACTTCTTGCACACATCTTCCAGGATCTTGGTCACACTCGTTCTGGAACTCCCCTTAAGCGGTGGCTGACTTCTCAGCACAGCCTCCACGAAATCGCCACCTCCCAGGATTCTTTCATCACCCTTTTCCCACTCATCCCTGGAACGCAAAGCCCGTTGATCCCTGCCGCCGGCACTTCGAACAAGCCCGCCACCCCTAAGATCTTCCCGGGGCCCCTGATGAAAGCCCGCCTCTACAAAATTATGATAGCTCCTGCGCGCCGCACCCATCTTTGCCCCAAAGTTACCAAGCACCCACTCAACATCCTGACCCTTAAACTTGCGATACCCCATGAGGACGGAATGCCCAGTATATGGAAACCTGTCCAGTTCGGAAAGATTGCCCAAGATCTTAGCTCGCACAGGATTCAGATGAATGTAGCGGACGAGTTCGAAGAAATACGGTTCTTCTTCAACCACTATGCTCTTGTACCTATTTTGGAACAGATGGCCTTTGCGGTCATGCCGCCGATTGTGCCAGACAGCATAACCGGTCATCAGTCTACGCATCATTGTCGCGAGGCTCATCCCGTGGGTCCGAAGAAGAAGATGAAAGTGA
>JALOPA010000041.1 GCA_025454125.1 Thermodesulfobacteriota bacterium | reverse complement strand
AAAAAGCCAATAGAGGTTTTCCTTCGTGTTTTCCCCGTTTCGTGTTTTCGTGATTGGGAGTTGCCTCAAGTCTCGCGACAGCGAGACGGTCCTCAAGCGGAGCGATCGTTTCCTATCTTATAGGCAGCACCACGAAAATCATGGGATCCCACAGCATGTGCGAAACAAGCACGGGCACGAGGCTTCCTGTGGCCCAGTAACAGCCCCCCCAGAAAACACCGCAGGTGAGAGCGGCGAGGATGAGCACCGGGTTCCCTGTGGGGACATGGATCGCGGTGTAGAGAAGGGTCGTGAGGATAAAGGCGGACATGGCGGTCCCTCTCTCTCCGAACCGCCGCTGAACAAAGCCGCGCCAGAAGACTTCCTCTCCAAACCCTATGGGGAAAAAGAGAAGCAGCCCGACGAGGGTCGGGGACAGGCCCCCGAGGTTGGCATAAACAGAGGCGATGTTCCCCGCGCGGTCAGGAAGGAGAGAGGGAAAGAACCGGGACACGAGCATGAGAAACTGGTTCCCAACGAAGAAAACAGCGTAGAGGAGTGCGGCCAGGACCGCCCCGAGGAAAATATTCTTTGCAGTGAATTCCTGACGGGAGAGCAGAGGGCGTCCCAGAACAAAAGCCACGACCGAGAGAAGGGAAGTGCTGAAGGTGAGCATGAGCCAGAAGTTGAGGGGCCGCAGGACAAACATGACGAACCAGAGCACGAAGGCAAGCCCGATGCTCAGCCACAGACCTTTTTTCGGTTCACCGTTCACTGCCGAAGGCCCTGAGGGTAATCGAAAGGTTCAACTTTGTTAGTCGTCCGCTGTCCGTCGTCCGTTGTCCGTTCACCGAGTTCAAGAATTTTAGAGCTTTTTCTCTTTTTCTTTTGCCTCAAGCGAAGCGCTCCTCAAGCCCTTTAGGGCGCTCCTAGAGGCCGTCCGGCCGCTCCTCACACGATCCATCTTAGCGCAAGGCCGATGACCATCAGCAACCCAAAAGCCAGGTGCACTTGAGCCGTGGCCGCATCGATCACGGCGAATTTTTCCGCAGGGATGCGTTCTTTGTGTCGCACCATGTGGACCACCTTGAAGGCCAGTGGGAGGGAAACAAAGACCAGGAGGGCAAAGGCCGTGAGCCCGCCTGCGACAACCAGGAGCAGCGTGAGGAGGTAGGCACCGAAGACCAGGGTCTGATACATGATCTTGGCCCACTTTTCCCCAATGAGAATGGGCACGGTTTTGATTTTCACCACACCGTCGTTTACAATGTCCCGGAGGTTGTTGCTGTGAAGAACGGCGTCGACCAGGAAACCGATGGGAATGGAGTAGAGGACCGGTTTCCAGGAGAAATGGTGGGCCTGCACAAAATAGGCCCCAAGGACCATAGCCGGCCCAAAGGAAATGAAGACGGCAAGGTCTCCCAGAGCGTGGTACTTGAACTCAAAGGGCTTGGCCGTGTAAAAGATCCCCAGGAGCCCGCCGAGCAAGATCAGCCAGACGAGAAACAGGCCGCCGGGCGTGGCAAAGACGAGGTAGGCTCCAATGATCCCGGCAAGGACCAGGGCGACCCATCCCCCTCGCAGCATTTGTTCGGGCGACATGATGCCGGCGACGAGCAGACCGCTCGACCCGAAGGTCCCTTCCCTGTCCACCCTGGTTTTGAAGTCGTAGTAGTCGGAAAGGATGTTGGCTCCCGCATGAGCGGTCATGCAGCCGATGCCCGACAGGATAAAGTGGAAAAGATTGAATTGGAGTGATGGGTTTTCAACGGCCGCGATGAGGCCGCCCAGGATGGGCGGGATCAAGCTCACGGTGAAGGCAAAAGGCCGAGCCGCCCTCCACCACAAGGCAATCTGGGACATGACTTTAACCTCCCAAAGCGGTTTGGGAGTATATTCAAAAGACCGGGTTCGGTCAAGCTGATCTGGCCAAACCCGAAATGGGGGAGCCCTTATCTCTCGCAGCCGCCTACGCTAATAAGCTACGGCGGGCCAAGGAGGTGCCGAGGGCGCAGAGAGAAAAACCTTAGAACCCTATCTCACACAGAGTCACAGAGAACACAGAGAGGAGAACCCTATCGAAGTTTAAAAACCAAAAGAAATTTCTTTTAGGTTTCTCTGTGTACTCTGTGGGCTCGAGCGAGCTTGGGCGAGCGGGCGTGAGACGGATATTTCTTATCTCACACAGATTCACAGAGAACACAGAGAGGGAAATTTCTATTGTTTCAAAACCCCAAATGACCTCCTCTTCCTCTGTGACTCGAGCGACCCGAAGGGGAGCCCGCCCAAGGCGGGTAAACTCTGCGTGAGATTGCTTTTTTCCCTACACCCTGAGGAGGTGTTTACCAACTTCAGGCCCTTTTTCGTGCTTTCCTCCTTTCGTGTTTTCGTGATTGGTTTTTCTTGGTTCTCAGGAGGTGTTGAAGTGATCTTGAAAGGAAAAGTGGCTTTCATTACCGGCGGAGGCCGCGGTCTTGGCCGATCCATCGCCCTGGCCATGGCACGCGAAGGGGCGGCTGTGGTGATCATGAGCCGGACCGCCAAGGAGCTCCGGGAGGTGGTCTCGCTGATTAAAGACTCCGGCGGAGGGGGGGATTTTTTGGAAGGCGATGTTTCCAGGCCTCAAGACGTCTCCCAGGGCATCGACCGAGCGGTCGGGGTCTACGGTGGGCTGGACATTTTGGTCAACAATGCGGCCGTCATCGGCCCGGCGAGATTCCTCGAGGATGCCGATGAGGCCGCGTGGCAGAAGACTCTCGGCACCAACCTGTACGGGAGCTTCCTGTGTTGCAGGGCTGCCGGCCTGATCATGGAGAAGCGCGGAGCAGGGAAGATCATCAACGTCTCCTCAGGGCTCGGTCAGATGCCTTACCCAAGATTCTGTGCCTATGCCGTGTCCAAGGCAGGGGAGATCCAGATGACCCGTTC
This sequence comes from Thermodesulfobacteriota bacterium, assembly GCA_025454125.1. The sequence goes on along the minus strand of JALOPA010000041.1, from coordinate 5,896 downwards.
CCTGGCCGAGGAGTGGAGATCCATGAACATCCAGGTGAATGCGATTGATCCGGGCCTCATGAACACGGGCTTCCAGGAAGAGGTGAGAAGCCTGGGGCCTGGGGTTCTGGGAGAGGAACTGCATCAACGGTTTGCGGAGTTCAGGGAAAAAGGGCTTCTCAAGGGTCCCGAGAAGGTGGCGCCGCTGGCCGTGTACCTTGCTTCGCCGTCGAGCGACCACTTGAGCGGCCACTTCGGCACGCTGGACTACTACAGGCGCCTGGGCTGGCCCGGCTAGAAGAATTCACCGCAGAGCACGCAAAGAACGCAGGGAGTTTTTGGACACAGATGAACACAGATCTGCTGGATTGCAGAACCCAAAAACCAATCCGTGTGAATCTGTGTTAATCCGTGTCCCATGGCCCTGAGGGGTCTGTGAAAGCCGGAGAAGGGCTAAAATAGTGGATAAAATGAGGGTCAGGGCAATTTTCTTGTTGAAAATGCCCCTGGAATTGGCTAGGCTTCGGCTATCCGGTTTCTAACCCTAACCCATAAAGTGAGGAGGAAAGAGCATGAACAAAGGTGATCTGGTGAATGAGGTGGCAAAAGTCGTGGCCACCAAGAAAGCGGCTGCGGATGCCGTAGAAGCCGTGCTGGCGGGCATCACGAAGGCTCTCAAGAAGAAACAGGCTGTGACCATCGTCGGATTCGGCACCTTCAAGGTTGGCAAGCGGAAAGCGCGAAAGGGAAGAAATCCTCAGACCGGCGCAGAGATCAAGATCAAGGCGAAAAACGTTCCGAAGTTTGTGGCCGGCAAAGAGTTAAAGGACGCCGTAAAGTAGATTCGGGCAAAGAGCATCATGGAGCCCTTGTCGTTTTTCGATAGGGGCTTTTTTTTGGAGATCATGACATGAGCCAGAAGAATGTCTATGAGAGGCTGGCGGAGCACCTCTCTCGCCTGGGCATGGGCTACCCCTTCAGAGATGAACTGATCGCCATACTCAAAGAGAACTTCAGCGCCCAGGAGGCGGAAGTGGCTCTCGCCATTCCCACGAGGCCTGTCCCCCTGGAGCCCGTGGCGGTCGATGAAATACGCAAGAGCATTGATCTGCCGAGCGAGAAGCTTTCGGAGATTCTTGAAAACCTTTCCAGGAGAGGGCTTCTCTTTTCCGGCAGGACCGAGACGGGGGACAAGGGCTATGCTCTCCAGCAGGTGGGCTTCGGATTTCCCCAGACCTTTTTCTGGAGAAACGAAGACACCCCGCACGCCCGAAAGATGGCGGCCATGACCGCCAAGTACTTCAGCCGCACCGTGACCCAGGAAGCCTTCAGCGGACCTGCCACAAAGCCGTATCGTTACATTCCGGTGGGCCGGACCCTCCCCACGAGCAAACAGGCCATCTTCCCTTCTCAGATGATGGAAACGGTGATCGAGAAGGCCGAGGTGATTGCCGTGGCCCACTGCGGGTGCCGGGTGGCATACCGGTTAGCCGGGAAGGGCTGCGATCATCCCACCGAAGTGTGCATGAAGTACAATGATATGGCCCGATATGTCATCGACAAGGGCTTTGCAAGAGAGATCAGCAAGCAGGAGGCGCTTGAGCTGATCAGAAAATCGGAAGAGGAAGGCCTGGTCCACTTTGTGGACAACGCGGAGGGCGAGATCCAGCACAACTGCAACTGCTGCGGCTGCGCCTGCTGGAATGTGGGGGCCATCAGGCGGCGGAAGATCCCGAGGGATGCCTTGATGGCGACCTATTTCATGAGGGGCACGAACCAGGACGCTTGCACCGGTTGCGGCGCTTGCGTGGAAATATGCCCGGTGGAAGCGCTGCGGCTGGAGGGGGATTTCCCGGTCGTTGCTGAAGCCTGGTGCATAGGCTGCGGGGTCTGTGCGACCGTGTGTCCGGCGGACGCCGTGGTGATCAAGGTGAGGGAGGACAAAAAGGGAACATCGCCCGCTTCAAACTTCACGGAACTTCACAGAACCATCAGGAAAGAAAAAGGATTGGAATAACCAAAGATGACCTCACGCCCGCTCCCCTTCGGGTCGCTAGAGTCACAGAGGAAGAAGAGAGTTCTTATGGTTTTATAATAAGAGGATTTCTCTGTGCCTTCTCTGCCTGCCCCGCCATAGTCCGCCGCAGGCGGGCGAAGGCGGGTGACTCTGTGAGAGATAAGAAATACCCGTCTCACGCCCGCTCGCCTAAGCTCGCTCGAGCGCACAGAGTACACAGAGAAACCTAAGAATAGATTCTTTCGGTTCTAAACTCTTTAAAGTGGTTTTTTCTCTGTGTTCTCTGTGACTCTGTGTGAGATAGGTTTTTTCCTGCCTTTTCTCCTCCAACCCTCCATTACTCCGTTTTCCCAATACTCCATGCTTCTGCGATTGCGCGGATCTCCTCCTCGATATACCGGAGTCGGTCCGCGTCGTCTTCTCTCAAATCCTTTCTGGCTTGAACCTGCTTCTTGAGGCGCTTGAGCTGGTTTTCCAGGTCCACAATCGTGTTGAACATGGCTGCCTGGAAATCAGGCGGGGCTTCAGGTGCGGCCTCTTTTTCCACCACCACTTCCCGGGGCTTGAGGACGAGCCTCTCCTTCCACTTCGGGGTGTAGACATCGAGACCCAACTGCTCCTTGATTTTTGCGGCAAGGGATTCGCTGGCAGAGGGTTCGCCGTGGACCAGGAAGACCTTGGGATTGCTTTCAAAATGACCGGCCCATTCCAGAAGGTCCCTCTGGTCGGCATGCGCTGAAAACCCGCCGATAGTGAAGACCTTGGCTTTGACCGCAACCGTCTCCCCGAGGAGTCTCACCTCCTTGGCCCCATCCACGATCTGCCGGCCTGTGGATCCTATGGCCTGGAACCCGACGATGACGAGGCTGGTCCCCGGTCTCCACAGGTTGTGCTTCAGGTGGTGCCGGATGCGTCCGGCGGTGCACATCCCGTTGCCGGCGATGATGATTGCCGAGCCTTTGCTTTCGTTGATGGCTCTGGATTCTTCGGTGGTGGCCGAGTATCGAAGATTCGGCATGTTGAAGGGGTCATAGCCTTGATCCACGATGGCCTGCGCTTCTTGGTCGTAGTACTTCTTGTTCTTTCTGAAGATCTCCGTGGCCTTTATGGCAAGGGGGCTGTCCACAAAGATCGGGATCTTGGGGAGCCGACCGGAGCGCTGGAATTCGCCGAGGACGTAGAGAATCTCCTGGGTCCTCTCCACGGCAAAGGCCGGAATCAGGACTTTTTCTTTGTGGGACAGGGCGTGCTGTATCGCTTCCAGGAGTTCCTCTTTGCTCTCGTCCAGGCTGCGGTGGAGCCTGTTGCCGTAAGTGGATTCAAGAAAGAGGTAATCGGCATCAAAGATCTCTTGAGGGTCCTGCACGATGAGCTGGTTCTTCTTGCCCAGGTCGCCCGAGAAAACCATCTTGAGCGGCACCGTGCCTTCTTCGACCCAGAACTCCAGGATCGAGGAGCCCAGAATGTGCCCTGAGTTCCTCATTCGCGCTTTGATCCCCGGTTCCGGCTCTATGACCTTATCCTTTTCAACAGGAGAAAGAAACTTCAGGCTCGCTTCGGCGTCTTCCGTGGTGTATAGAGGGAGGACCTCCTGGGCCGACCTCCTCTTGTTCTTGCGATTCTGCCACTCCGCGTCCATTTCCTGGATGTGGGCTGCATCCAGGAGCATGATGCTGCAGAGCTCGGCTGTCGGCGGACTCGTGAGAATGGGCCCCTTGAAGCCGTCTCTGACGAGCTTTGGGATCTTGCCGCTGTGGTCAATATGGGCATGGGTAAGAAAAAGGGCGCTGATTTGAGCCGGATCAAAGCCCCAGTCCTTCCAGTTGCGGCCCTCCATCTCCTTGCCGCCCTGAAACAGGCCGCAGTCGATGAGCACTTTCTTGCCCGCGGCGCTTTCGACCAGGTAGCAGGATCCGGTCACTGTCCCCGCACCGCCAAGACACGTCACTCTGACCATCGCTTCCTCCTCAATGACAGCTTTCAGCGATCAGCAAAAGAAAATCCAACCACGAAAGCACGAAATTTGGAAGGCACGAAAAAGCCAATAGAGGTTTTCCTTCGTGTTTTCCCCCTTTCGTGCTTTCGTGATGGGCTTTAGGGGTTGCTTTTGCCTCAAGTCCCGCTCATGCGGGACGCTCCTCAAGCGCAGCGCATTTCATCTCCGCTCTCCTCAAGACCCTGAGCAAGGTCGAAGGGCTTTCAGCGATCAGCAAAAGAAAATCCAACCACGAAAGCACGAAATTTGGAAGGCACGAAAAAGCCAATAGAGTTTTTCCTTCGTGTTTTCCCCCTTTCGTGCTTTCGTGATGGGCTTTAGGGGTTGCTTTTGCCTCAAGTCCCGCTCATGCGGGACGCTCCTCAAGCGAAGCGGTCCTCAAGCGCAGCGCTCCTCGAACGAAGTGCTCCTTGATGCCGTCCGGCCGCTCCTCTTTCCTTCAACTTTAGGCATTTTAGGCACTTCTTCTATGCCCCATTCATATTCCTTCCCGAGGTAATTCCTGATGAAGGTCCTCCCCTCTTTCTCCAGGAGGGCCGGGGCCACCAGATTCACCTTGCCCCCGCCGCCCGGCAGATCAACGGCGAAGTGGGGGACACAGAGGCCGGTGGTGCGCCCTTGCAGCCGTGAGACGATGTCCAATCCTTTTTGAAGAGGCGTCCAGAAATGGGCCGTACCTTTTGCCTGGTCTGCCTGGAAGAGATAATAGGGCCTGACCCGCACGGTGAGCAGTCTTTGCATCAGCTTGAGGATGATCCTTTGGTCGTCGTTGACTCCACTGAGAAGAACGGTCTGGCAGCCAAGAGGGATTCCCGCATCGGCGAGCCTGGCGCAGGCCAGGGCCGCTTCAGGCGTGATCTCGTCCGGATGGTTGAAATGGGTGTTGATGAACAGGGGGTGAAAGCCCCTTAAGAGACCGGCCAGTTCATTGGTCACGCGTTGAGGAAGCGTGCAGGGCACCCGGGTTCCGATCCGGATGATTTCGACGTGAGAGATGGATCTGAGCTCCGTGAGGATGCGGTAGAGTTCTTTGTCGGGAAGGAGCAGGGGATCTCCACCTGAAAGGAGGACGTCCCTCACCTTTCTTGTTTTTCGGATGTAGGCAATCCCTTCCCGTATCGTCTCCCTTGTGACCATAGAGGGACGCCCCACCTTCCTTTTCCTGTTGCAGAAGCGGCAGTACATGGGGCACTGGCTGGAGACGAGAAAAAGAACCCGGTCCGGATAGTGGTGGGTCAGGCCAGGAACAGGGGACAGCCCTTCTTCGTTCAGAGGATCATCAAAGCCTCTCGTGTCCGTGAGTTCAAGGAGGTCGGGCACGGCCTGTTTGTAAAAGGGGTCCTTCTTCGTTTTGATGAGGCGGAGGATGTAGGGGTTGATGCGCATGGGATAATTCTGCGCCACCCGTTCCAGGCCTTCAGGGTTGTCGAGATTCAGGGATTCAGGGAGATCCAGGGGTGTGGTGATGCTGCGGGATAGGAGACTTTCCCAGGTTTCTTCATGGTTTTTTGCAATGGTTCTCAAGCACAACTCCTGATGAACTTGGCATAGATGAGATTTTTTCGTATTTCAAAGAAAGAATAGTGCGAATTAAAGAATTCTTTGAACCAGAACTCATTAATGCGAGATTTCCTTGTCCTATGTGCGGTTACCCAAACTCCATTTTCCATCTTGGTTGTCTAGGTTGTGGTGGAATGAAAATATCGGGAGTGATTCTTACCCACATAGGGGTAATCAAGGATTATGATTTTATATATCACCCTGTGGAACTAGAAAGAATTGCCAGAAGAAATCATAGATATTACAAAGGTAATGTTATAGGAGATGTTTCAACTTCAACAAAGTTCTTTCCATCATCGACTCAAAATTTGGAAAAAACGCATAAGAAAAATAAAAAATAATAA
>JALOPA010000040.1 GCA_025454125.1 Thermodesulfobacteriota bacterium | reverse complement strand
GACTTTCCTCAGCTTGTCGTAGGTCAGACCCCAGTTGACCATCACTCGAGGGGAGAAGTTTTCGACCACCACGTCGGATAATCTCGCCAGGCTGAGGGCAACCTCTCGCGCTTCCGAGTAATCCATATCCAGGCTGATGCTTTTCTTATTGCGGTTCCAGGTTCTGAAATACGCTGACCCATCCGATTCTGAGCCTTTAGCCGTTTTCTTGGATTGGACCTTGATCACCTCTGCCCCGAGATCAGCCAGGACCCGGGTGGCATAAGGACCAGCCAGGACTCTTGTGAAATCTAGGATTCTTAGGCCTTTGAGAGGCGCCTCGTTGACCATCGCTATTTAAATCACTCCCAAGGAATGGAGCCTTTCAATTTCTTGAAGGGGCATTCCCAACTCTTCATGGTAGATCTGGTTGTTGTGTTCGCCTCTCCTGGGTGGTGCGTTCCAGTTGTCTCGAACGGGCATCTCGTACTTGCATGGGTTGCCGGGGAACTTGAGTATTTGGCCGTTCCCGGCATAGTCCTCATCCGCAAAAAACTTCCTGGCCTCGATTTGAGGACATTTCAGGACCTCTCGATGCGAGCGCACTGGAGCCCAGGGAAAACGAAAGGCTTGACCCATTTCGTACAATTCTCGGCTCTCATGGGTTTTTGTCCATCGACTGAGCACTTGGATGACGTGATCGATATTTTGGCGTCTGTATCCTTCATCTTCCCATTTCTTATCCACCAAGTCCTCGGCCATGTTCTCGCTCGCCATCCACTCAACCAGCGTCTGCCACTGCTGGAACAAAGTCAGCAGGATGAACCCCTCGCGGCAAGGAAAGATGCAAAATCCACGATCCCAATGCAGGCCACCCTCTCTTTGGGCAACTCTTTTGTCATTGAAATATCGGATCAAGACATGTTCGAGAGTGGCTGTAACAGCCTCTTGTAAAGAAATATCAAAAAACAGATTCCTCTGGCCTTTTCTCTTTTCTCGCAAACCAATAAGCGCTGCAATCGCCGCAAAGAGAGAAGCCGAGTAATACGATTGGTGCCCATAGGGTTTCATGGGTGGTTTCTCCGGCTCACCGCAAATGAACATCTGCCCACCAAATGCCGATGCGACCAAATCGCATGCGAGATAGTCTCTTCGCGGCCCGTCCTGCCCAAACCCCGTAACAGACACGACGACAATCGAGCGGTTCGCTTCTCTAAGTGCTTCGAGCCCTAAGCCCAGACTTTCCATGTGGCCAGGGGGATAGCTTTCAATGATGATGTCATTTCTCCGCACAAGCTGCAGGAATATCCTTCGACCTTCTCTGGTCTGCACGTCCAGGGTAATTCCAAGTTTATTGGCATTATTGAAGAAGAAGAAAAGGCTTTTTTCAGGATCGGGAGAGCCTCCCAAGAAGGGCCCTATTTCCCGCGATGGGTCTCCTCCGGGTTTTTCCACCTTAATGACCCTCGCTCCCAGATCAGCAAGGAGCCTTGAACTGAAGCTTCCCTGTCCTCCAGCCAGATCCAGCACGCCTACTCCCTGCAGGGCATAGCCGCCATCACTCTCATCTTTCACTTGCTTCTCAGCCCTTTCTCTGTATCGATTTTGTCGCCAATAATCAGAATATTGAGAGGAGCTCTTTCGTGGTTGGGGTCCATACGAATGGCCAGTTCATAATTCCTCAGTGCCTTGTCAAACTCCCCAGACCTGAAGAACTCGTTGCCGGTGCTGCTGTAAACCTCAGCCACCAGTTCTCTCTCCCCCAGGCTCCTCCTGGCTACGTCTTTGACATGCCCTTTGTAATCAAATCCGTCATAAAGGATGTTCTCTACGTCAATCGCTCTTTTCTCGGTCGTTGGAGCTGTGAGGACATGAGGACCTATTCCGAAGGCATTGTCCAGGTAAATAGCGCTCGCGCCGATATTCTTTCTCCTGAGTAGACTATTACAGAGAAGCGTTAACCCCAAACAATTACCCACAGGCTCTCTGCTCTCACTCATCTGAGCCCTAATGACGTGATGAAGTTGAAACGATGCACCGGCTTTGTAGCGATTTGGTTTCTTTTGCCAAAGCCAAACAAAGAGATCCTGGGCTACCAAGATGGGGGCTCCCCTAGGTGACACATGCTGTTCAAACTTGGATAAAAGCTCATCAAGTTCGCGCAAGTATACATGGATTTGGTCGTTTTTCGTGATTCCTGAGGCAATCAGCGCTTCCCTTCCGAAGTTGAAATTCATCTCAAACAGCTCCGCTTGAGGGTATGCCGCTCGTTAACCGACTTATCTCACGAATCCAAGAAGCGCAAGACCACTTCCGTGAAGGCATCAGGATTTTCCTGCGCAGGAAGATGGGTTGACAGGAGAATCTCATGAAACTCTGCCCATGGTATGCACAGAGACATTCTTTCTGCTTCCGACCGAGACAAGAAAGGGCTGTCTTCTCCCCTGATCCCCCTAGTGGGACCGGTGATATTTCCGAGAAAAGGCCAGAGGACTTCAGCCTCAAAATTCGATCGTTCGCTTAGCCGGTTCCATAATCTTAGGTGAAAGAAGTTCTCTAGATAATGATGGATGAATTGCCTTGAGAACTCAATTGTACTCCCCGGTCAGGTTTCTGATGATCTTAGGGATAGGCATGAAGGCGAGGTCTCTCCGGCGACCACCGCATAGAACTACAATGACCCGCCCTCCACAAAGTTTCCAGGATGCCTCGCAGCGCCTGGGGGAAGTCTTTTCGCCTCTCACCCTGCTGGTAGTGAAAGAAGATCCGTGTCGCCATTTGACGAGGGGTTGCCTCTCCCCTCTCAGTCTGATGAGGGCAGCGGTCTGGGTTCCTGTATTTTCATTTCCTTCTCGCAGCATACCGGAGCGCCTTCACCGGCTTTCGTGCAGAGCACTTCGGTGCCGCATTCCTCACAGCGATAACGTTTTCCAAGCTGACTCATGAATACTTCACCTCCAGTGTTGGTAAACCATTACTGCCGTCCAGGAGATCACTTTTTTAGCTCCATAGGCTGCCCGCAGCAATGAAGCGCTACCTTTCCGCCGCGAGTCACGATAAACTCCGAACCACATTTCTTGCACACATACCGCTTTCCTACTTCATTCGCCATATACCAATCCTCCGTCACTTCTCTGGTTGACCGTATTTTTCTCTCAATTCTTTTCTCAACAGCTTGCCCATCTGGTTTCTCGGCAAGCAATCCAGAAATATCACAGACTTGGGTCTTTTGAAACCCGCCAACCTGTCCTTGCAGAAGTCCATGATCTCCTCCGGTGTCGCAGATTCCCCTTTCTTCAGCACCACTAGGGCCCTCGGCTCCTGCCCCCATTCCGGATGGGGAACACCTACGCACGCGACCTCGTCTATTTTGGGATAGCAGCAAACCACATCTTCCACTTCCTCAGGGGAGATATTTTCCCCGCCCCGGATGATCATGTCGTCAGCTCGCCCTGCCAAGTAAATATAGCCTTCTTCATCAACCCAGCCCTGGTCTCCAGTTCGAAGCCATCCGTCTTCGGTCAGGACTTGCTTTGTCTTCTCCTCGTCCCCCCAGTACCCGGTCATGACCCGTGGTCCGCGTGCGATGATTTCTCCCACCTCGTGAGGTGGCAGCATTTTCCCTTCGCCGTCCACAATGCTTATTTCGACATCCGGTAGAGGCTTTCCGATTGAACATGTGAGTCGCTTAAGCTTCTTGTCTTTTTCCTCATCTGTGCCCGCAATGACGTGGTCTTCCGGCCCAAGAGAGGTGATTGTGGAGGCCGTCTCCGTCTGACCAAAAGCGTTGATAAACCGGACCCAAGGCATTTCCGCAATGGCCTTCCTGATCACCTCAAAGGGCATCGAGGCCGCTCCATAAGTAATAACCTTCAGACTCGATAGATCGTGCTTCTTGAAGTCCGGATGATCGACAACCCATTTAAGCATCGTCGGCACCAGCATAGCCCTTGTCGCCTTTTCCCTCTCCACCGTCTTCATCCATTCTTCCGTCTCAAACTGCCTCATCAGGACCAGCGTGCGTCCTCCGTAAATCGCAGCGAGCATAGCCTGTATCCCCGCCACATGATACAGCGGCACAGTCAGCAGATTTCTCTCTTCGATTTCAGGGTTCGCGGGTTCAACATTTTCAAGTACGTAAGAAACAAATCCGCTGTGCCTCAAGGGAACTCCCTTGGGCCGGCCTGTTGTCCCTGACGTGTGCATGAGAATCGTGATGTCCTCATCCCCTGTGTCTTCTGAAGTGTCGTCGGATTGGGATGATGCAATTAGGCCATCATAGCCGTGAAATCCGCCTTTTTCACCCCCTTCTATGCAGATACACTGCTCAAGGCTTGGGACTTTAGGTAAAATGCTCTCCACCATTTCCAGATATCTCGCCCCCACTAGGAGAGCCTTAGCCCCGGCGTTGCCGATCATGTATGCCAGCTCCTCTGCCTTCGCACGGAAATTCAAAGGCACAAAAATGGCTCCGATTTTTGCCGAAGCGAAGTAGGATTCTATATACTGCCTGCAATTAACCTGCAGCATGCCCACTCGATCCCCTTTTCTTATCCCGAGTCCTCTGAAGGCATTCGCCAGTCTATTGACCCTCTCATAGGTCCGCCCGTAGGACCACCTCGTGCCGTCAAAAACCATTGCATCTCTCTCAGGGCATATCGCATAACTTATGTTTAGAAAGTCTATGGTGTTCATCTTGATTTCCTCTAGTGTATCGTCTCGACTTCCTTGAAAAGCCCCGCCCCTCAGGTGCGTTTTGCCTTGAGACGGGAAGCCAGGAGTTTTTCCAGTTCCAGTCCCTCTTGAAGGCTCATGTCCATCCCTCTGACCACCGCCTGCTTCGCGCTCCTGACCGCTTCAGGGTCATAGGCAGCAATCTTTCTTGCTATTTCCTCCACGGTCTGCAACAGCTCATTTTTCGGAACAACCCGGGTAACCAACCCGAACTGGTAGGCCTCTTCCGCTCCAATCCATCGGTTCGTCAGAAGCATCTCAAGAGCTCTGGAACGCCCGATTGTACGAGGAAGGGTTTGGGTACCCCCTGCGGCCGGTATGATTCCAAGTCCCATCTCGGGCAGACCAAACTTTGTTTCCGGAGATGCGATTCGCATATCACAGCACAACGCTATCTCCAGACCCGACCCGAGCACATATCCATGAAGTGCTGTGATCATCGGCTGGGGAATATTCAAGAAAAGTCGCCACAGATCCCTTGCAAAGCGGACTTTTCTCGCCGCGACCGGAGGCGGTGCCGTAAGAAATTCGCTTAGGTCAGCACCCGCGCAGAAGGCCTTTTCCCCCGCTCCTCTGAATATCCCGACTCTCACTTCATCATCATCCCTGATAGCCAGCAACACTTCGTAGAGATCATCCCTCATCTGGACATTGTAGACGTTCAGGGCCTCCGGCCGGTTCAATGTTACGTAGGCAATGGAATCCCTCTTCTCGTAAAGCAGTGTCCGAAAAACATTCATTGGCCTGTCACCACGAAACTCAGTTTCCCTTGAACTTCGACTTCCTCTTTTCCTGAAACGCCTTGATCCCTTCTTTCCTGTCGTGAGTGGTGTGCATCAAGAAATAGAGATCAGCCTCCAAGCGAATCCCCTGCTCTAAGGTCAAATCCATGCCCTTGATGATGGCTTCCTTGCAGTATTCCATGGAGACAGGACTCTTGGAAGCCATTTTCTTGGCGAGCTCCATGACCGCCGCGGTGACTTGCCCGGGAGGGACAATCCGGCTCACGAGACCGATGCGACTGGCTTCCTGCGCGTCGATCAGCTCGCCGGTGAGAATCATTTCGAGCGCTTTTGCCTTTCCAACTGTACGAGACAATCGCTGGGTCCCTCCGTCCCAGGGCATAAGCCCCGCTTTCACCTGGCAGAGACCAAAACGCGATGTCTCAGAAGCGATCCGAACATCGCAAGCCAGCGCCATTTCAAGCCCCGGGCCCAGAGCATCCCCCCTGATCCCTATGATCACAGGTCTCTCACATTCCGAAATGGAGTGCGAAAGCGAAACAAACCGATTCCACTCCGTTGCGGATATTCCGGCTTGCTCCTCTATGGCAAGCAAACCGGGAGATGCTTCCGTGATCACAAGAATCAGATCTTCGTCATTGGCCTTGAATCTCCGACAGCAATCGGAAATCTCCTCACTCAGTTCAGTCAATTGATGCTGCGTTTTAATAGGCGCAACGAGCTCGAGGGCTCCCACCCGGTCCTCTTCTCCAAATTTAAGCATTTGATATGCCATCGTCTTTCCCTACAGATCATTACTTGAGTTCAATGAGCAGATGCAACATTTTTAGCCCGACTTTCGCGATTCGGACAGAAAAGAATCAAAATTTGGCCAGTTGTCTCCTCTATCCTCCTGATATTACGTGGTCGATACTTCGATTTTCCTGTAGTGCCGACCTAGCCTCTTGATCGGGCTTTTTCCTTTCATAGCGTGCGAGGACTGTTTCTTCGCGCCAAGCCGCGATTCAAGAATGGAAAAGAACATCGCTACTGGAGTATTGTTGAAAATCACCGGACAGTGAGCAACAAAGTCGTCCAACGGCAGGTTCTTTACCTCGGGGAAATCAATGATGGACAGAAGGCCTCGCGGTGCGGCTGCAACCACCCTCACCAATTCCGCGGCAATCCGCCAGTGAGCAGGCAGGAGACTTTTTCTTTTTCAACGAGACAGTGGGCCTTGTGATCAAAGGTGAGCCAGAGCCCTTTAATGTCTTTGGCAAGTGCAGCATAACAGGCGTCATATCCAGTCAAGCCCAATCTGACAAAGCGGCTCGCTTTCAGGGCCAGGTCTTCCGTCATGGGCTGCCGGAATATGCCGCCCTGAAGAAGAGGAACGATCGCTTTGGTGAAGACATGGAGAGCGTCGGGATGGAGCCGGTGCAGCACAGCAAAGACTTCAAAGGAAAAGAGCTCCGGCACAGCGAACCGCCGAGGTTCATTCACTAATCGCCTCAACACCTCGTCGGCGTGGACGTGCGCCTCCTCCTCAATGAACCAGCGAACGGCTACAGAAGCATCAACAACCCAAATCATTCCAGATATCCTCTCAGCTGTCGCAATACCTTGAGGCTCTGGATGGATTCTGTCTTCCGCTTTCTGAGCGTTTTGAAGAGCTCTAGAAGCTGGTCCTTTTCCTCTTGTGCCTTCACATCGAGAAAGCGTCTTTCGAAATCCTCGGGAGTGACCAGAACCGCTCTGATCTTTCTCCCTTTGCTGATGAGGATGGGATCTCCTTTGGTGCTTAGCCGGTCGAGGATCTCCCCTAAATTGTTCCTTAGCTTCAAAGCATTAACTGTTTCCATGGCTTGGACCTCTCCATAGGAAAGCACCATAAGGATAGGCGTATGAAGTGCCTATGTCAAGTGCGTAGGTTTATATGCAGTTCAGTGTGGTTTAAGGAGATCATGCGTGGGACAGCCCGACATCGTCACGGGTCTTCTTGTGAGTTCAGAAGCGTGAAAAGAAAAAGGGCGCATAGACTTTTTCCACGGGATGGGGTATTGGGGAAGCATCAAGGTGCGCTGGGGAGGGACCATCATGGCTTTCGAGACCGCCTTTACCATGGATACGTCCAGCATCAAGTAAGGTAGGGTAGGGATAAGGGAGCATGCTTTTCGGATACGGAGGAAGAGACGATGCGATTCATTATCAGTGCGATAATTTTACTTGTCTCTGCTCTGATGGTGTGCGGGTCAGGGCAAGCGGCTGATCAAGGCAATTCGGTCAGCCTCTCCTGGAGCTTCAAGGGAGTGGATTTCACCTGGACCACGGAGTTCAAATCCAAAGACCTCCAGGATTACCGCAGCAGGGCCAGGCCCAGAACCATCGATTACTCCATTTACGCCTCGGACCGCATGGACGACCAGTACATGCGGGACCTGACGGGCCTTTTCCGCAAATACGCCCAGCAATACAACATGAACCGGCGGGAGGTCATTGATTTCGTGGGCTCCTTTGTGCAACAGCTCCCTTACACGTCGGACCGGGTGACGACGCCCTATGACGAGTATCCGCGCTTTCCGCTGGAAACGCTCTACGAAAAGGGCGGAGACTGCGAAGACACCGCTATCCTGGCCGCCACGATCCTCAAAGAAATGGGATACGAGGTGGTGCTGATCGCCTTCAAAGGACACATGGGCCTCGGGGTGGCCTGCGGCGAGTGTGACGGCCACGCCTACGAGGCTTCCGGCAGAAAATACTATTACCTGGAAACCACCGGAGAAGGATGGCCGGTGGGCAGATTGCCGAGCCAATACGAGGACGAGCATCCCAGGCTCTTTCCCCTGACTCCACAGCCCATCATCGACGCCGAAATTTCCTACAGGGTGATCCAGGAAACGCCCGGCTACAAAGTCTATGAAATCGAAGTGGGGGTCAAGAACGAGGGCGCCCTGGAGGCAAAGAACGTGAAAATCTACAATGCCCTCGGCGCGGAAAAGCAGGGAATGGTCTACTCCCAGGTGCAGAGCAACCCCATGTCGCTCAAGCCGGGCGAGTGGGTTTCCGCCAAGGTGAACCTTCAGGCGCCCAGAAGAGTGAAGACCAGGGCTCTCGTGGCGGTTTACGGGGACAACTTCCTGAGTCGAAACCTCTCCTCCGAGTGGTTTACAACGGATTAAGAAAGGCGGCGGCAAGAACCGCCGCCTGAGTGAGGATGATGATTTTCTTTTGCTGAGGAGTGAAATATGTACGGACATCAGGGGAAGGTCCTCAGGGTCAACTTGTCCGACGGACGCATTGAAGAGGAAAGCTACAGTCCGGATTATGCGAAGAGGTTTCTGGGAGGCAATGGCTTTGCTGCCAAGATGATCTGCGAC
>JALOPA010000039.1 GCA_025454125.1 Thermodesulfobacteriota bacterium | reverse complement strand
CCTCTTTTCGACGACACGCCCACATGATGCCCTTCCCCTGCCAGCACCGCTTCCACTTTCGCCGCAAGGAGAAAATCCTGCACCGCCTGCCTGGAGGCCGCCGTCACCTTGACAGCATCCGATGCCGTGTTTTGGACGATTAGGCCTGCGGCCTCTTGAACGGTCTTCTTGTTCATGGGAATGACGATATCGTAAAGGGAGGGATCCCAGGGATTGTTTTTCTGGAAAAGGGCGGACACCCAAGCGAGCCGGTCATCGTCCTGCTTGTGGATAAGCTTCACCGCGTCTTTCTCGGAAAGCCCCTGATCTTTTGACGCCAGTGACGCCCTGAATTTCATATCAGCGATCAGGCAAACCCTAAGGGCGTGGCTCACCTCTCTGGGGATCAAGTGGCTGACAAAACCGTCGATGAGAAGGCCGTCCCTGGAAAGCCGTTCGGCAAGGGTGAGCCTGAGATGAGCGATGGAGCGCTCCCTTTCGTGGGTGAACTTGTTAAAAACCGAGGTTCTCGCTGAAAAGGCCCGGCTGATCTTGGTGTCCCCCAGATTCGAAGCTCTGCTCGCCTCTGTGACAATCTCCTGATCCTGCACCAGCGTGTAGCCCGTGTCCTTGAGAACACTCTGAACGACAGAATCTCCTTCGCAAAAGGTGCCCCTAAACATCGTAATGACAGGCATACCAATCCTCCATCTTTTTATCCCTCGGCTAGGTGACCCGACAGACACTCATGAGGGGGCAGATTGCCTCATAGCCGCTGCTGTGCGTTGCGCCGTAGGTGGCATGGATCGCCTTCTCCATGGTCGGGTAAAGGTGATCTTCACCGATCTTTTCCCTGAAGAAGGTGCGTTTGAGCACTTCCATGACAGACTCGTTCACACCGCTCATCGAGATATCCACGCCGGCACTCCTCACCCGATCGACAAGCAAGGACAACGTCTCTTCTCCTGAGGCGTCAATGTCGTTGATTCCATTTGAAACAAGGATGATGTGCTTCAGCCATGCCTTGGACCGCATCAACTCCATGATCTTGTCTTCCAGGTAGCTGGCATTGGCGAAGAAGAGCGGTCCGTCAAAGCGGATCATGGCGATGTGCTCGCACTCCTTGAGTCCGAAGATCCTGCAGTTGCGAAGCGACTGATCTTCATATCGGGCCAAGCTCGCGATGGTGGGGCGCATGCTTTTGTAAAGAAACACACCGAGGGAAAGAGCCACGCCGGCTATAATGCCCCGGTCCAGGTGAGGCGCAAAGCCCAAGGTGCAGACAAAGGTGATGACGGAAATGACGCCGTCATACCACTTGGCCCGCCACGCGTGAACGAAACCTGATACATTCACCAATCCGACCACGGCCATCATGATGATCGCAGCCAGAACGGGCTGTGGGAGGTGATAGAGAGTTCGGGTGAAGAACAGAAGCACCACGACCACGGCCAGGCTGGTAAAGACGCTTGAAAACCCGGTGACCGCTCCGGACTGGAGGTTCACGGCAGACCTGGAAAAAGACCCGGAGGTGGGATAGCTCTTGCCCACGGCACCGCAAAGGTTGGCCAGACCCTGACCAATGAGCTCCTGATTGGGATCAAGCCTCTGACCGGTCTTGGCCGCCATGGCTTTCGCAATGGAGATGGCCTCCATGAATCCCAGTAGCGAGATGATCGCCGCGAAGGGCAGAAGGTGCAGGGCGGCGGTGATGTCAACCTTTGGCATGGTGAAAGAAGGCAGACCTGAGGGAATGACCCCGATGACTTCTCCGCCGGCGGTCAGAAGGATCCGATTCTTCTTGAGCGGTGTGTTGCCGACCTTCAGACGCCAGGTTCGACCGTCGGTCTTAGAGCCGACCGGCACCTCGTCGGAGGGATAGAACCGGAGCGTCCCGTCCGGTTGCTCCACACCCGTGAGCAGAAGCCGTCTCAGCTGTTTTCTCCACTGAGCCGCATCGCTTTTGTGAACCTCGATCTGGAGGGTGAGGATGTCCGTATCTCGCTCCGCTTCCAGCACTTTGATGACATCCGAACCCTGTTTGGCCTCTTCGAGGGCCTTTGTGGCTCTGGTGCGTTTCTCGGCCAAGGGGGTTATGGCTTCAATGGCTGTGTTGAATTTCTCAATGAGATGCGTTGCTCGGCTGGAATCGATCGCCGAGACAGGCCCCTCGGCATTGTGCTCGAAGCCGATGGCCCATGAAAGGACCGTCGTTAGAGCCACAGCCACAAGCACGTTCGGGAGTTTGGGGGCCAGCCTCTTGAGGACGTACATGATGGCAAAGGCCAGTGTTCCCATGAGAAAGGTGGGCCAATGCGTATAAAAGAGAGCCTCTCTCACGAGCTGAAGGATGGTCTCATAGTAGTGTTCCGCACTGTCTGCATCAACGCCGAACAGCTTAGAGAGCTGGGAAGAGGCGATGATAATGGCTGCGGCGTTGGTGAATCCGTTCACGACAGGGTGGGAGAGGAAGTTCACCACAATGCCCAGCCTGAGCACCCCCAGAAGAAACTGGACAGTGCCCACCATCAGGGCAAGCAGAACGGCATAGGTCACGTAACCTTCGCTCCCTGCTGTGGCCAGAGGCCCGAGGGCGACGGCCGTCATCAGGGAGACAACGGCCACAGGACCCGTGGCCAGCTGCCGGCTGGAGCCGAAGAGAGCAGCAATCATGGGAGGAAGGAAAGAAGCATAGAGGCCGTAGTAGGGCGGCAGCCCTGCGAGCTGGGCATAGGCCATGGATTGCGGAATGAGAACCAGGGCGACCGTCAGTCCGGCGACAGCGTCGACTCGCAGGACCATGAGGTTGTATCGCTTGAGCAGGGCGACAAAGGGGAACAAGCGCATCAGCATGGTTTATGCTTCTCCGTGAGCGTCTGTTTCTTGAACCATCCTCCGGCACAGGTCCATCACCTCGCCGTAGAGAGCGCCGGCTTCATAAAGCTTATAGGTGTTGAGCCTGACCAACCCATCCACCGTTGAAAAGACAATCAGTGCAGCCTTTCGAGCGGGCATCTTCCTGATGGTTCCGTCCTCCTGGCCCCGCAGGATGGCCTTTTCGAAAATATCAAGAAAGCAGTTGTAGATGGCCTCGAGGTGTGCCCTGCACGCGGCATTGACCTCAGCGAGCTGGTAGGAGTCGTGTCGATGCAACAACAGGAATCTCTCCCCCATCATTCCCGCGAGGAAGAGATAGAAGGAGATGCCTCCCTCCATCATGTCCAGGCCGGTTTCGAATATTTTTTGCTGCGTGTACTTTTCAAATTCTTCCGTGATCTCTTTCTTGAGGTTTTCAAGAATGGTGACGAAAAGCTCTTCCTTGCTTTTGAAGTGATAGAAAATTGTTCCTTCAGCGACTCCGGTCATCTTGCACAACTCGGCCATGGACGCGTCTTTGAATCCTTTGTCTGAAAAAAGCGCCGTAGCCGCTTGGAGGATGATCTCTTTTCTTGTCATACGGAAAAAGCCGGTTACCGATGTTTGGACAATAAAACTGACTGAGTGCACAGTCAGTTTTATTTTTACCCTATTGACTAGAACGATGTCAAGAGAAATTATCCATAAATTTTATCTTAAATATGGAATGGTTAGATGAAGTGTAGCATCCCGGGGAACAGTAAATCGGGATAACTGGTTTCTACCGTCTGCCTATTTAGAGGCTTGGGGTGCTTTTCGGGAAGCGAAAGCGCTAGAGGATGCGGCTGAACCACCAAACCGATAGAAGGCCGGCAAGCAGGGCCAGCAGGGCGGCTGCGGCTGCGAAAAAAACCGTGATTTCGGTCTCCTTGGTCTCCAACACCAGCCGGCTGCTCAGGGTCTCGTAGACTTTTTTCATGTCTGCGGCACTGCCCGCGTAGTAGTACTCGCCTTGTGTCAGCTCCGCGATCTTGGTGAGTGTTGCTTCATCGAGGCGCACGCGCATGGACCACCCTTCGAACCGGATGACTTCGCCTTCAGCCGTGCCGAAGCCCACCGTGTAGACGCGCACCCCTCGCTCGGCCGCAATGCGGGCGGACTCGATGGGGTCAGGCCCCACGTTGGACTGTCCGTCGGTGAGCAGGATGATCACGGCCGACGTGTAGGAGCCGGGCGGGATGGGCTTGAACGCGGGCTTTTCCTGCTTGGCCGCCTGGTCGAGCGGAGCGCCGGCCAGGGCGTCGCGCCGGGGGTTCCACGACCGCAGATCGAACTCAGCGTCCGGAAAGATCGCCTTGAGCGACATGAGGATTCCGCTGCCGATGGCGGTCGCTCTCTGGAGCTGGAAACGGTCGATCGCCGCAGTGAGTTCCTCACGATTGTCGGTGGGGGCCTGGGCGACCGCCGCGGATCCTGCAAAGGTGACCAATCCGATGCGCGTGCCTCGCGGCTGGTCAAGGACAAAGGCCTTGGCCGCAGCCTGTGCGGCGCCGATCCGGCTCGGTTCCACATCGGTGGCGCGCATGCTGCCGGAGGTGTCCATGGCGAGAATGACGGTGCGTTGATGGATCGGCAGGGTGACGACCGCGGACGGTCGCGCGACAGCCAGGAGCAGCAGGGTCAGGGCCAGCAGGAAGAGGAGCGGAGGGAAGTGGCGCCGGAATCTGCCTCCGGCTCCCATCGCCTCTTTCACAAGGCTGAGGTTCGCATAGCGCAGGGCCGTCTTCTTGTTTCGGCCCAACAGGAACAGATAGGCGGCAATTAAAGCCGGCACGGCGGTGAGAAGCCAAAGCATCTCAGGCCACAGGAACG
This sequence comes from Thermodesulfobacteriota bacterium, assembly GCA_025454125.1. Next base: position 4,110 of record JALOPA010000039.1, on the reverse strand, counting down.
ACATGTCTCCCTCCCAGATGCCGGGGCAGGCTGCCGCCTGCCGAAAGTTGCCGTCGCCGTTTGCGCAGGTCGGCGAACCTCAGAATGGCATCCACAAGGTCGTCGGTCGTGGAAAGCTCCAGGGCGTCCACTCCCGCGTCGCTGAAGGCCGAACGAAGCGCGTTCTCGCGCCCGCGGGCCGCGGCTGCAAAACGCATGCGGAAGCCGCGATCCCCTGTGTCCACCCACTGCGTCTCGCCGGTTTCAGAGTCCTCAAAGACCAGAAGCCCGAGGTCCGGGAGCTCCATTTCCAGCGGGTCGTAGAGCCGAATGGCCACGACCTCGTGGCGCCGGGCCAGGAGGGCCAGCGCTTGCTCCCATCCGGGTGCGCTGATGAAATCGGAAACCACGAACACGAGCGAACGTCTGGGAATGACCTGCCGGCCGGTCTGGAGGAGTTCCTTGAGGTTTGTCGGAGCCGAGCGTTTCCGCTCGGGTCGGGACATCATCCTGCCGAGGAGATGCAGGACATGTCGCCGGCCGCTCCGCGCCGGGATCACCGTGTCCACCCGGTCCCCGTAAAAAAGCGCGCCCGCAGGATTGCCATGGCGCGAGAGCAATCGCGCCAAGAGCGTCACGAACTGGACGGCCACCGAGCGCTTTTCGACCCGCTCGGAGCCGAAGCTCACCGAGGGGCTGAGGTCCAGCAGGAACCAGGCCGTCACGTCCCGGTCTTCAGTGTACACACGCACGTAGGGAGTCTGAAGCCGCGCGGTCACATTCCAGTCGATGTGGCGGACATCGTCGTGGAACTGGTACTCCCGCAGGTCCGCCAGGTCCACCCCGAACCCTCGGAACAGGCTGCGGTAGTCGCCGTGGAGCAGGCCGTCCAGTCGTCGGATGACGGTCCACTCGAGCCACAGCAAGAGTTTCTCAGGATCTCGCGTCTGCTCGGACATGGGTCTCCAGGGGCTTCTCGGGGGCCGGGAGGCGCTGCATCACTTTCTGAAGGATCTGGTCGGCGGTCACCGCATCGGCCAGGGCCTGATAGGAGAGCACGAGCCGGTGCCGGAACACGTCCGCCACCAGGTCGGTCACGTCTTCCGGCAGAACGTAGCTTCTGCCCCGAAGAAAGGCAAGGGCTCGCGCCCCTTCGATCAAATGAATCGGGGCGCGGGGGCTGGCGCCGTAGGAGATGTAGGAAGCCAGGTCGCGGAGGCCGAAACGGCCGGGGTCTCGCGTGGCTGCTGCGAGGCGAACGGCGTACTGGATCAGGGAAGGATCGACAAAGCCGGCTCGGCACTCGCGCTGCAAGTCCCTGAGCTGCTCGGTGGTCGCCACCGCAGCCACGTCGCTCTGCGTGCCGGTGACGCGGTTGACGATGACGAACTCCTCCTCCTCGCTTGGGTAGCCCACGAGCACCTTCATCATGAACCGGTCCACCTGGGCCTCGGGCAGCGGGTAGGTGCCCTCGGTTTCGATGGGGTTTTGAGTCGCCATGACCAGGAACGGCTGAGGCACACGGTGGGTTTCGCCGGCGATGGTGACCTGGTATTCCTGCATCACTTCCAGGAGAGCGCTTTGCACCTTGGCCGGGGCCCGGTTGATCTCATCGGCCAGGAGCAGGTGCGTGAAGACAGGACCGAGCGCGGTCGTGAACTCCCCGGTTTTCTGGTTGTAGATGCGCGTGCCTACCAGATCCGCAGGCACCAGGTCGGGGGTGAACTGAATCCTGCGGAAGGAACCGCGAAGGGTGCGGGCCAGGGTCTTGACGGTCAACGTCTTGGCGAGGCCGGGCACGCCTTCGACCAAGAGGTGCCCCTGAGCCAGGGTGGCCACCAGCACGCGTTCCAGGAAACGGTCCTGGCCCACGACGATCTTCTTCACTTCGTAAAGGATGCGCTCCATCAGGGTGGAGACTTCGGAACGGCCTGCTTCGCTTGGGTCCATCTTTGTCCCTTTTTATGCGGCTTCAGAACAGGTACGAACAGGCTGTTGAAAAAAATCCTGCTCGCGGAGTGCTCAAAAACGTCCAGATACAAGGCGCCCGAAATCCCGAGGAGTGAGACGTACAGTCCAGTACGTCGCAATGACGAGGGATGAGGGCAACGCCGTAGATGGGCGTTTTTCAGCAATCCGCTAGAATGGCGGCAGGCCGATGGCCGTGGCCGCGCTCTCCATGGTGACGGCAAACCCGATGCCGATGAACACCCGTTGGTCCGTGGGGTTTAGGATGGCGGTAACAATGCCCACCACTTCGCCCTTGGCGTTCACCAGGGGGCCCCCTGAGTTTCCGAGGTTGGCGGCCGCGTCGAACTGTATCAGCCCGGTGAGCAGGCGCTCCCCTTCCGGCGACCGGAACTCGCGGTTCAGTCCGGAGACCACTCCCGCCGAGGCAGAGGGGCCGATGCCGAAGGGAAAGCCCACAGCCACCACGTGGTCCCCCACGGAGAGGTCGCGCGTGGAGCCCAGATTGGCAGGGGAGAGGTCGTCCGGGACGACCTTCGCTTGCAGCACGGCCAGATCGTTTTCCGGCTGCAGCCCGACCACTCCGGCTTCCGATTCGAGCCCGTCGGCGAAGACCACCTTGATCAGCCTGGCACCGGTCACGACATGGAGATTGGTGAGAATGATCCCCTTGTCCACCACCACGACCCCTGTGCCGACCTTTCTTTCGATTTCATCGTCGCCGTCCGGGTCCGTGTCCAAGCCTCTCACGCGCACGACCGAAGGCTTGATGACCTCATAGGCCTTTGCAGCAGGCGACGGAAGGGTTTGGGTTTCGAGCGTGTGCATCACCGCCCGGTCAATGTCTTTTTGGGTGATCCGCCGCGGGGAGGGCGACAGGGACATGGTGCCCCACACCAGAAGAAGAGCGGAGAGTCCGCCCACAAGGATCCACAGAACAGGATTGCGACGCCGGATCAAAGCAGAGGGGGGAATTGGATGTGAGGGATCGGAGACGGAGACGGTTTCTGTGGGAGGAGGGGTTGTCTTGGCCTGGCCGGGCGGGCTGATACCGCTCGAACGGGAGGATCCCATGGAACTGCTGTAAAGAGCGACTCGCTTCATAGGGGCGTCCTTAAACCAAGGTGGAGTTCGTGCACCTGTGACGAACCTACTTAAACCATAATACTCCTCCTGGTCGCAAAGACAAGCCTGTCAGCGGAGAAATCCACAGGATTCGCATTGGAACCAGGAACGGACGCCTCCGTAAAAAGTCCCCCAGGTCGTCACTCCCGCGCAGGCGGGAGTCTAAAGACCTTGAAAACACTGGATTCCCGCCTTCGCGGGAATGACTGAAAGAGGCATTTCTTGACTTTTTACGAGACCATCAAGAACGGGTTCTTTCGGTTCACAGGTTCTTCATTCCGCTTGAGCCCTGTGAAACTGCGTTTCCAGCGCGCGAACCTTTTCCATCCGGACAGGATCAAGAAAGATCTCGTAGATCTTGTCCTCAGGATCAGGAGGATGACCGGCCAGGTTCTTTTCCAGCCTGGAGAGGGCCTCCACCGACTTGTCACAGACCGGATAGCCTCGGTCATCCAGCGGGATGGAGGAACCAGGAGAAATCCTGGAAATGTTGTTGATGTCCACGAGCTTGATCCGTCCGGAAGGCGTCAGGATCAGGTTGCCTGACCCCGCAAGATCCGGAACATAGCCTGCTTTGGAAATCAGTTCTTTGAGCCGCTGAACCAGTTCGCCGGCCCGGTCGCGGACCGTGGAGACCCAGGGCCTTTGAGAATCCATTCCCGGCGAATCCCGCATCCGCTCCCTCAAGGAGTCGAGTTCCTCGTTCCCGAGGCGGTTCCAGGGGTTGATCGTCTCTCCTTCCATGTATTCCTGAAGGCCGCAGAGCATGGGCTCCCTTCTCCCCCTGATCTCGAAATCCACGAGAAATTCGTTTGAACGGGCCATGTGCAAGGGGGCCAGGTAGGTCTCGACGATCTTGAATCGGGCCAGTTCCTCTTCCGCCTCCCTCCGATTCTTGAAACGGGTGCGGAAGATTCGCAGCATCTTGAGGGGACGGGCTTCGGGAAAATGCCGGATCCCGTCCTCGAGAACCCCGGTCCTTTCCCGTTCGACCTCCTCCCGGAGCAGGACCTGCATGATGTGGGAACGGAGCCCGGC